>JAVCBV010000064.1:0-11336 GCA_037917695.1 Thermoproteota archaeon
GGCGACGTCTCACCTCACGGCCACCTCCTGCCCATGGTCGTTGGCTCGCTTCGAATGACTCAGCTTGCTAGGGAGCTGGGCGCAGACGTGATCTTGGTCAACACGACAGGCCTCATCCACGGCGGGGTTGCGAGGGCTCTGAAGAGGTTCAAGCTCCTGGCACTTAGGCCGACGCGTGTGGTGCTCATCGAGCGGGAAGGAGAGGCCAGCCACCTAGTCGGGCTTATACCTCCCGAGGCCAAGCTGAGGAGGATGAGATCCCCTGAGTACGCCTCGGAGAAGTACAGGTCCCTCAGGCGGTTCAGCAGGAGGGCAGCCTACGCCAGGTACTTGGAGGGTGCGGCTATCGTTTCCTACGACCTGAGCGAGGTCAGGCTGTTGAGCACCTCCCTAGGATCCGGTGAGAGGAAGCCGGACCTCATAGAGCCCATGGAGAAAGCCCTCGGCTGCAACCTCCTCCACGTTGAGGAGGCGCCGGATCAGATAGTCCTCGTCTGTGAGGGGAGACCGGACGTCAAGGTGCTCAAAACGGTTCAAGAGCTAACGGGGAAGGAGGCGCGCTACACGACGAGGAGGAGCCTCGAGGGACTCTACGTCGGATTGCTCGACGACAGAGGCCTCTGCTCTGCCGTCGGGATCCTTCAGGAGATAGACTTCGACTCCTGGTCGGCGAAGGTCAAGACGAAGTATTATGGCGTCCCTAGCGCGATAGAGTTCGGTCACGTGCGGCTAAGCGATGAGCTGGAGGAGGTAGGGAGGAGAGGGGTTTGGGAGGCCTAGGTAGGATAGTCACGAATTTTGAAGACCTCCTGAGCCACTGCGAGGTCGAGGAAGATAGACGTGCGAGAGAGCTGGCCTTGATGGCAGCCGAAGCAGGGGTCAGATCTGCAGACCCAAGGGTAGCCGTCAGGAAGTCGCTCAGATTGGGTGAGGACGCTGCAGAGATAGGGGGAAAGGAGATCAGGCTAACCGGTCGCGTGTACGTGGTTGGCGCGGGCAAGGCCACGGGCAGGATGGCCGAAGCAGTAGAAGGTCTGCTGAGGGACAGGATAGCTGGCGGGACGATCAACGTTCTGCGTGGGACCGAGACTGTCTTCAACACGGCAAGGATAGCGATTCACCCAGCGGGCCACCCCATCCCAGACGAGGGGACCATAGAAGGGACTCGCAGGATATTGGAACTCGTAGAGAGGGCGAGCTATGGAGATACGGTCTTCGCACTGATCTCGGGTGGTGGCTCAGCCCTAATGGAGCTACCACAGCCCGGGATATCGCTGGAAGACCTAAAGAAGGCAAATGATGTGCTGATCAAGTCAGGAGCCGATATACAGGAGATCAATGCTGTCAGAAAGCATATCTCGAGGGTGAAGGGGGGACAGCTGGCCAGGGCAGCCAGGCCTGCCGAGGTGGTGGGGCTGATCGTGTCCGACATCGTGGGAGACCCCATCGACTCGATAGCCTCAGGACCAACCTCGCCCGATCCAACCACCTTCCAGGACGCATGGGAGGTTCTGGAGAAGTACGACATCGTGTCCAAGATGCCAGACTCCGTCGTCGAGGTTCTGAGGAGGGGCCTGAGAGGTGAGATCCCCGAGACCCCCAAGCCAGGAGACCCTCTGTTCGAGGGCGTCCACAACGTGCTGGTGGCCTCCAACTCGCTGGCGGTCTCTGAAGCCGAGAGAGTCCTGAGAGAGAGCGGGCTGAGGGTCGTGAACCTGGGCTCCTACATAGAGGGGGAGGCGAGGCACGTTGGGAAAGCGTTGGCTGGAGTGATTCAGGCAATCAAGAGGCAGGGGGTCCCTGCCTCGACTCCAGCCGCGGCGGTCGGAGGGGGAGAGACCACGGTGAGGGTCACCGGCTCCGGGAGAGGAGGGAGGAACCAGGAGCTAGTTCTCGGCGCCGTAGAGAAGCTCTCCGGACTTCGAGGAGCGGCTCTCCTGTCGATAGGCACGGACGGTATAGACGGGGTGACCGACGCGGCCGGGGCCGTGGCCGACGGCAGTACTCTGGAAAGGGCGATCTCGCTTGGCCTAAAGCCTGCGGACTACCTCAAGCAGAACAACTCCTACGAGTTCTTCAAGAGGCTGGGCGACCTGATATTCACCGGCCCCACCTACACGAATGTCATGGATCTCTTCGTGGCGGTTGCCCTCTGAGGGCATTCCTTATTTATAACGGGAGGTTGGTTGTGCTCAGCGACGAGGGTTATTGATGCCGAGGAAGAATCCGAAGGGCAGCGAGCCCACGCAGAGCGGTTGGAGAGGCCGCCTGGGTAGGAAGCGCAGAATCGACATGTACGCGCCGAGGGTTGGGTCGACAAAGTTCAGCAGAGGGCCATCTATTCGCGTAGGGGACGTAATAGAGCTCCTCATAACCGACGTCACTAGGAGAGGAGAGGGCGTAGGGCAGTACATGGGGAGAACAGTGATAGTCAGGGGTGCCGCCGACCCTGGAGAGGTGGTCACGGCGGTAGTAAAGAGAATAACTAAGGATGGTGTGCTAGCAGAGGTGGCCTGAGCTCTGCCCCGGGCCGGTGGGTCAGATAGAACTGTCAGGCTGCTGCGGTCACTAGGCCTCACGTGGTCTGAGGCAGAGTGCTTGCTTACTCTGGTGAGGGCTGGAGTGGGTCTAACAGCAGATCAGGTGTCTGAAGAGTCAAACATACCGCTATCGACTGTCTACAGAGCCTTGAACTCGCTCCACAACCAAGGGCTGGTGGAGGTGACTCCTGGGAGGCCCATGATCTTCAGGGCCCGCCACGCCGCCGACCTAATCTCGTCAGCGCTCTCAAGTTCGATAGAGTCAGCGATAGAGGCGGCCACGGAACTCATGGAGAAGCTTCCGTCGGCCTCGAGGCCCGGCTTCATAGAGTTCGAGGTCTCAACGGGGGCCTGGCTGGTGCCCCTCAAGGGAACTAGGGCGATCGAGGCCGCCTGCTCGGCCATAATCAAGAGAGCCAGAGGTAGGGTGACGCTCATGAGTGGAGATCCAAAGCCTCCATTCTGGGAGAGGCTGCTGAGGCTTGCGGAGGGCAGGAGGGGGGTGGAGGTCGAACTCACAGTCAACCTCGGTGGGAGCATGGGTGGGGTGTGCGCGTCAGAAGGTCCGGCGGCCGTGTGGGAGCACAGGCCGGAGGAGGGGTGGGTGGGCCTGGCGACCTCCCTTCCCGGCCTCAAATCTGCCCTATGCAGGTACCTTAGGCAGGAGTAGGAGGGGTTGGCGCATGGAGCTCAGAGCAGACCTGCACATTCACTCGAAGTACAGCAGGGCGACCAGCCGGGCCATGGACATCCCTCACCTGGCATCGGCGGCAGCTACCAAGGGGATTGACCTGCTGGGCACGGGAGATTTCACTCACCCGGCCTGGAGGAGCGAGCTGAAGTCTTGGCTCGAGGAGACTCCCTACGAGGGAGTTTACGAGTACGGGGGCGTCTACTTCATACTGCAGACCGAGGTTAACCTAGCCTTCAGGAGGGGGGACCGCCTCCACAGGATCCACCTTGTTGTGCTGGCCCCCGACTTCGAGGTCGCCGAGGAGGTCTCGACGCTTATGTCTAGGTGGGGGAACCTAGAAGCCGATGGAAGGCCCACTCTCAGCGTGGAGCCTCCAGAGTTCTTGGAGGCGATCCTCGAGATCGACCCTTGGGTCGAGGTCATACCCGCCCACGTGTGGACGCCCTGGTACTCCCTCTTCGGGAGCAGGAGCGGGTTCGACTCTGTTGAGGAGGCGTTCCAGGACCAGTCCCGCAGGATCCACGCGCTGGAGACGGGGCTGTCCTCGGACCCGCCCATGAACTGGAGGCTGAGCTCCCTAGACAGGTACGCCCTCGTCAGCTTCTCAGACGCCCACTCGGCGAACTCGTTGAGGCTGGGGAGGGAGCTGACAGCCTTCAGCGTGGAGGAGCCCAGCTACCGGGAGATCGTGAGGGCGCTGAGAGAACCCTCTCACGCTGCGTTGGCATACACGGTGGAGGTCCCGCCTGAGTACGGGAAGTATCACTACGACGGGCACCGCTCCTGCGGGGTCAGGATGCACCCAAAGGAGGCCATCAGGAGGGGGAACACCTGCCCGGTCTGCGGCAGGCAGCTCACGTTGGGCGTCCTGCACAGAGTGGAGGAACTCGCCGACAGGCCTGAGGGGGCGACCTCGACGAATGCCAGACCGTTCTACAGGCTCATACCCCTCAGAGAAATCCTGACACTTGCTAGAGAGGAGGGAAGGCTTTCAGAGAAGCTGGATGTGGTGTACAGGAAGCTCGTCGAGGAGTTCGGCTCTGAGATGAGGGTCCCCCTCTCTAGGGACTATCAGACCCTCGAGAAGCTGGCAGGGGAGACCGTGGCTGGCGTGCTGAGAGCGATGCACTCGGGTGACCTGCTGATAGACCCCGGCTACGACGGAGTGTACGGGAGGCTGCTCCTTGACTCAGGCTCAAAAGAGTCCAATCGATTCAGGGAGTTCGGAGACCTGACGGAGTTCCTATCTTGAGCTACTCTGGGCCCTCCGCGATGGCCCTCGCAATCCCTGCCGGCGAGAAGACGCCGAGTAGGGAGCCAGGCAGGTGAGGGCCCAGGGCGGGGACGAGCCCCTTCGCCTGCGTGTCCGCTTTGCAGACCAGCGCGTGGCAGAGGAACGCGAGCCTCTCTATACGTATCACGTCTATATCGTGACCTGTCCTCCTCAGGGCTCGCCGGATCTCCCTCTCCGTGCTGCCAGAGACTATGAGCACATCTAGCTTTCGCCTCAGCCACCTCTTGAAGGTGGCAACCTGCCTCGGCGCAAGGGCCGCGTCTACCTCTCCGTTCCTCTTCCTCGACACGACTATCCTCAGGGGCATCCTGTCGACCATTCCGTAGAGTCGAGCTATCATCCTGGCTGGGAGCTTCTTCCCCTCTACGAGGGCACTCCTCAGCTCGTAGAGAGGGACCAGCGCGTCTTTCTCCTCCAAGAAGGCGTCTACGTATATCCCGTAGCCCACCTTCCCGAGGTCCGTCACGAAGCCCCTGATCTCCTCCCCCTCCCTAACCTCCTCTATGCTCTTGACCTCGCCGTACCTGAGCTTGAGCAGGTTTGCTGCCGCAACTTCGTCCCTCCCCTCTATGGTCGCTAGGACCCAGTCCTTGTCCAACACATCTAGGTCTAGGCTATCTATGTGCATCTCCTCAATCTGAGACATTACCTCCCAGCCAAATGCTTCCAACCTCTTCTCCAGTGATCTTCCGTAGATTTTCTCGCAGAGCAGCACCCTCTGAACCAGCAGGATCACCCCAAGTCCTCAAGCAGGTGGTCGATCGTCCTCACGAGCTCGTCTATCTTGGCGAGCATCGTGGCCTTGTCTTCTGGCTCGAGCGACGCCCCGCACTTGGGACAGGTCACGTCCCCCCCGTTCATGAGTTGCGGGAGAACCTCGTCGGACGAGACCCTGTAGTGCGATGGGTTGTTTGCGCAGACGTAGAACTGACTGTACTCCTCAAGGCTCCTCCGCCCCAAGAGGAGGCTCCTGACCTTCCTGAGCCTTGCCCGGAGGAAGTCCTTGGAGTTCGCCAGGTTCAGCCTCCAGTACGTCCTCCTCCCGCCGTCCTCCAGCTCCTCCGTCCGTAGCTGGTGGGCCAGGTTCGCGGATTGGAGCGCGTACAGGATCTTCCTAACGTCTTGCTGAGTCATGTCCAGCTTCTGGGCCAACTCTACCTCGTGGAACTCACCCTCAGCGGTCAGATCCAGCAGAGCCTTGGCGACCTTGACATCTCCGACGGCTGCCGCCACGGCGGCCAGCGCTAGATCCTTCTCTTCCATGAGACCCTCTTCGTGAATATTCCCGCAGGGATTTTATAGAGCCTACGGGGGCATGCGCCCCTAGCCCCGGTAGCTCAGCTCGGCAGAGCGGCCGCCTCGTAAGCGGCAGGTCGCGGGTTCGAGTCCCGCCCGGGGCTCCACTAAAGCACCACCTCACCTCTTTGGATCTCCACCTGACGAGCAACAGCGAGGCGCGCTCAGAGCGTGGATCTCCCACAAGCCCCGTCTCCTTGGGAGCTACAGACGTGGTGCGCCGGCAGGGGCCTGGCCAAATGCTTATGTTTGTCCTCGACGCAAAGGCTCTCGGCGATGATGCCTGGGAGGGGACACCGGACCCGCAGAGGAATGACGGCCCACCCCTCAAGCTGAGCCAACCTCTCGGTGGTGGCTATGCCGACAATAGTGTTCCTCCTGCTGTCAGGCTCTCTAGCGTTCTACATAGCCTGGTCGATTGGAGCGAACGACGAGACCATGGCCGCCATCGGTGGCAGCAGAGTCGTGAGGATGGGGCAGGCCGCCCTGCTTGGCGCAGTGCTCGACTTCATCGGCGCTGTGTTCCTCAGCTCCAACGTCGAGGAGACCCTCGGGGAGAACCTCGTGCCCAACCTGTCCCTGGTGGACGCGGCCATAATATCACTGGCCGTGGCAACGTGGCTGGTCGCGGCCTCCTCCTGGGGCTGGCCGGTCTCAACGACGCACGCCGCCGTCGGGGCCGCCGTTGGCCTGGGGCTGGCAATGGGGATGGACGTCAACCTCGGCGTCCTCGGAGAGGTGGCGGTTGGGTGGGTAATCTCTCCCGCCCTAGGCGCCCTCGGCTCTTGGCTCACCTATCTCGCCTTCCAAAGAATAGTCCTCTCTAGGGCCAGGGGCCTCCTGGCGAGGTCAAGCATCGAGTACAGAGCCTCCTACATTCTCCTGCTAGCTTCCTCCCTCACGGCCCTCTCGAGGGGAGGCAACGACGTGGCCAACGCGACGGCCTTCCTCAAGGCCGCCACGGGCGGCTCGCCGATGGTGACTCTGTTGGGTGGTCTAGGGATGGCCATAGGCCTTGCCACGCTGGGCAGGAGGGTGCTGGAGTCCGTGGGTGGCAAGCTCGTGGACCTAACACCCTCGTCGGCCATGGTGGCGCAGCTCTCCACGGCCGCGGTTATGTTCATCGGCACGCTGCTGGGTCTCCCGCTCTCAGGCACGCACATACTGGTGTCGTCTCTGGTCGGAATAGCGCTGGCGAAGGGCTCTCCGATCAACGTATCAGAGCTGACCTCCGTGGCGTTCGCATGGGTCGTGACCTTCCCGGCCGCTGGCATACTGTCTTTCGCACTGGCCAGAGCCTACCTAGCCCTGGCCTAGTCTCACCCTCTTATCCTGAGCACTATGGATCTTAGGACGTCCGAGGCGTCCTCGCACGAGTCGGCTATGTTCTCCAGTTCTTCTATCAGCTCGGCCGCAATCGTGGCCAGTCCGGAGGGCGGGTTCAGTCCAGCGAAGGTCCTCAGGGCTCTCATGTGGAGAGCGTCGCAGAGCTTCTCGCCCTCCTCGACCTCGTCGCACATTCTCTCGCATTCCTTCAAGTCTGCCCCGATGGTGTCAATAGCCCTGCGAAGGGCCCTAGTCGTCTCGAGGTCGGCCCCGGCCATTCGGATTAGATCTTCAGCAAGAGAGGCCAGCTCCCCCTGGAGCCTCACGTGTGAAAGGTATCTAGCCGCGTCCATCGCGCTGTCGGCTATGCGGTCGAGCCTCCTGGCCAGGTGGATGACGTCCTGCCTGCTCAGGGGAGGGAGCACCCCCTTACCTAGGGAGCGCATTATCTCACGCCTGATCCCGTCAGCCTCCTCCTCGGCAGACCTCACCATCCCGATGAGCCTGAGGGCCTCCGCGTCCTCTCCCCTGGCCTTGGCCTCGATGGCCTTAACGAGCGACTCGACCGTCTGCTCGACCAGCCTTGCGTGCTCACGAATTAGCTCGAAGCTGGCACGCCACATCCGCTCGCCGAAGCCGAGGCGCAGTGGCATTGCGTTAGCCCAGGCTGGATGTAGGGGTTTGCATAAAATGGTGAAGCTCCCAGAGATCGGCTCACACGGTCCTCGGGGGACTGGAGGTACGGGGGTCAGGCGCTCTGGAGGCCTTAGAATGGATAACGGCTGAGAGGATCGTCGGCCTAACCATCAAAGCTAGTTCTACCCAGGCTAGTCTCCTCTAATTTGGTGTACCATTGAGCACTACCGATGTCCGCAGTGCTGTAGGTGACTAGGAAGGGACAGGTGACCATCCCCAAGAAGTTCAGGGAGGCTCTCGGTCTCGTCTGAAGAAGCCAGTCTCCCAGAGCCCGGAGAGGTCGTGGGCGAGGAGGAGTACTCCAAGATACTGTCCGAGTTCGAGGAGGAGAGGGCGCGTTGGCGCTGATCCTAGACACACGCCTCCCGATAGCTCACACATTCCCTCCGACAGAGCGAGACGGGGGGAAATTAGGGAGTTCGTCGCCAGGTCGGCCAATGAGGGCTTCGCGATACCCTCAGTCATGGTAGCTGAGTTCATCAAGGTGGCGGGGAGGAGGCTCGGCTCTAAGGCGGCAGAGGTCAGGGTCAGAGTTTGGATTTCAGGAGGAGCCAAGGTGGAGCCCATAGACGATCGCTTAGCCTTCGAGGCCGGAAGGATGGCGTTGGCCAAGGACATCCCTCTAGCCGACGCTCTCATGGCGGCCGTGGCCAAGTCTATGGGCGGAGTGGTGGTCAGCGACGATCCCCACTACAGCACCTCTGCGGTCAGGTCGATCTAGCATGAGCGGGTCTGATGGACCTAAGCTCCACCGCTGATGGATCAGCGGCCTTGGCACGCCCAGTTGAGGTGAGGTCGGGGATCAAGCGACCGCAGATCACCAGAGACTCCTGGCGCGGCACAGCACTCCTGGGTTCCCCTCTAAGGCCTCCCGACAAAGTGCTGAGTTGCGTCCTCGTCGCAAGCAAAGCAGTAGTCGCCACAGTATGTGTTGCAGTAGTACCTCGGAGGGTAGCAACAATAGAGCACATAGTAGTAGTTGTGGCGGATATAGTACCAGCCAGAAGGCGGATTCGTGGTGCTATAAGGTTCTCCGTAGGTGTACCACTCGTGAGTGTAGTTCTTATTCCCCTCCCATATGACGTCATGTCTCCAATTATATGGACTTAATGCCAGTGATTTGTGGAACCATTTGATCTGAATTGACTTTAAGAGTTGAGAATTACAGTAGCGGTTTGCCTCCTGCCAGTAGTAATCCATGTCCGTGGTGTAAGTGGTCGTGCAAGCTTCCCCTATGAATGCGCTTCTCTGGGGCGTTGGAGAGCTGTAGCAGCCAACCCATACGAGGCAGCCTGCTCTATCGAAGTCATAGAGGTATCTCCAGCCAGTTGGGAATGAAACTCGTGGAGGGTCGCAGGAGGCTAGAATGTACGCTCTTTCGAGAGACAGTTCGTACAGGACGAACAGCGCCCCCTCCCTGAATCTATCTGCGGACAGGTTTCTGATCAGGCCGTGAATGAGAGTAAGCGTCTCGTTTATCATCTCCCTGTTTGACAGGCCCCTCCTCTCCCACCTGACCACGTCCCAGAGGTAGGACGCGCCCTGACCCTTCTCGGCCGCCTCTAGGCCCTTCCTGAACCCCTCGCTGTAGTTCCCCTCGAACTCCTTCCTCAGCAGCTCGGACAGAATCTCCATCTTCTGGCCGAGCTCCTCCGCGCCCATCTCTGAGGCCACGGCCGCGGCCCTCCACTCGAAGAGGAGGTCAACACCTTCCGGGACGTACACAGTCGCGTTTCCGACTTTGTAAGTCTTGAACGCGCTGACATTGCCCCTCCTGGACAGGACGCATAGGTAGGTTGCGTTTTTGAAGGGAGGGCCTGTGGGGTGCGGGCTCTGGCAGCCAGGCGAGCCGATGGAGACTCGCCTCCCAGAAGCCCCAAGAGCGCGGGACGCGTCACGCGATCCTTGCAGACCCCTCCCAAGTGCTAGAGAGGTGAACATGATCAGGAGAATAGCCGCGGCGAGGAACGCAATTGATCGAACCTTCGCGGACCCCACACACCTCCCCATGGTAGGGATTTCGTGGAACAAATATTCTAAATCTCGCCTGATTGGGCATGCACGGGCTGGCGAGACCTGAGCAAGAGAACGGAGGAAGGAGTATCCTAGACGGCCGGATCGTGAGCGAGAGGTGGTGGGGCCGGTGGGATTCGAACCCACGACCACCGGCTCCCAAGGCCGGCATCCTACCAAGCTAGACCACGGCCCCCGCAGCCTCGATGCCATCCGGAAATTTAACTATTGACTCGGCTCCACCATGCGGGCCAGCTTCCTAAGCGAGCCCTCCACGTCCCTCCAGTCCCACTCCCCGAACTCGACATTGAGCACCTTCATGAGCTCCTCAGCGAAGACCCCGGGGCCTGGCTCCCTCGAATACTCTCTCGCCTCGGTCGGCGGGCCCATCCAGTCCGGGGCGCTGCCATGCTCGTTCACTCCGCAGGATGGGCTCCCGCTGACCCCGACGAAGCCGAGCACCTCGTAGCCGTTGCGAATATACTCTCTGACTATTGCAGCCACTTCTTCAGCCAGCCTCCTGCAGTGGGATCTGAACCCCGGGTTGTCGAACTGCTCCTTGACTGCCCAGAACCTCCTCAGGCCGTAGTACGTGAGCTCGGGGCAGGAGAGCTGTATCATGCCGACTCCCGAGTCCGAGAGAAGCTCGACGATCTCCTTGACTGGGCCCGGCCTCCGCGCCTTGCCCACGACGACGGAGTTCTGATTCAGGAGGCAGTGGGCCAGCAGAATGACCCTCTTGGATCTTCTATCTTCACGGCTTTGGACCAAGCATTCTCACCCTCAGCGAGCTGTCTGAAAGCCCTCCAAGTTACTCAGAAACATGTCTTTTATTAGATGAGTTATATCTCTACCCCATTGTGATTATTGTAGTAAAATGATGTTATCCTGGCTAATGATAGTTCTCCTTGCGCGCGCGAGCCTGCACAGGGCGCTGGCGGAGCTGATGAGGATCCCGATCGAGCGCTGAGAGGTCCAACTCTGAATGCGAGTCCGGCTGGATCGACCTGCGCTCAGTCTAACCCCTCTCTGATTCACAGTGCTCAGGATCGAAAGAGGGAGTGAAATCCACATACACGAGCTGCTTTCGCATCCCATGGCTATGGCGCTGGTTGGTATCTCTGTGGGATTGCCTAAGCTACCTCCCGCGTCGGCCTAGATAAGGAGGAATCTTGCCGTCTGAGTTAGCCCTCTAGGCCAAACAGCGGGAAACCAGCCTCCCTCAGCCTGTCGTACACCCAGACCATCGCCTCAATCGCTCTCACCACGTCCTCGTCCCTGAAGTGGTCTGGAAGGAGGGCCTCATAGGTCAGCGAGGTTTCCTTCGACCACACTCCGAACTTGAGCACTACGGGAACCTCGTATCGATTCGTGGCCGAGGCAAAGATCCTGAGCGCGTTGGATAAATGCCTCGCAGCCTCAGGATGCCGCTTCTCGAACTCTCTCCACTTGATTGGTGAACTCAAGAGTTCGGGGG
>JAVCBV010000069.1:0-3183 GCA_037917695.1 Thermoproteota archaeon
GGGGTAGACAAGGTGCCAGGTCAGGTCGCCTGTTTCGAGGGCCCTGGATATGGAGAACGCCATGAGCTCGGTCTCCACGAGCCCGAACTGGGCGTTGGGCACGTCGAGCAGTATCAGAACGGGAACGCAGGTCTCCGCGACCGCCTTGGCGCCGAACTCCATCGCGAAGCTCTTGAACCCCTCGGGCCCGGGCCCTCCCGCGACGATGGCGCCGAGTTCGGAGTCACACTCCTCCGAATAGAAGACCCACGCCCGGTGACTCCACCGCCTCCCCTTCCACCTGACGCCCGGGAACTCGACGGCTAGGTACCTGACCTGGCGACCTTCGACCTCGAGGGTCCCGTTGGCCAGCAGCTCATAGGAGACCTCCTTGGGGTCTCTCGCCTCGCTGAGGTCCAGCGCGGGGGACTCGCCTCCGCTCCCATCGTCCGCCTTGGTCCTCCTCATCCAGTAGAGGATAGCCGCGAGGGATAGGACGGTCAGCAGAACTAGGGCCAGGAGTAGCGCGCCTCTCCTCAATACCCTATTCACCGTGGGAGCCTCTGAAGCGAATCTAGTTTAGGAACGCCCGGAAACTATCTTGAGACGGGTGAAACGCCCCTTCGACATTATCTCAGACCCAGCTCCCTCTTCCACTTTCTGCCAAGTAGGTAGAGCACCAGATATGTTATGAAAGCGGTCGCGATAACCACGGTTGTGATCACCACCTTCACGCCCATCCGAGACACCTCCTCGTGCCCCCTCCATTGAAGTTAAAATTGATAACATATCGTGCGAGGGCCCAACGGAGAGGTCGATAGGGCCATGTCCGCCAACGACGTCGGCCACGGTGCCGCCAATCAGGACCTCACTGGACAAAACCCGGAGGTGACCAGTAGAGCTGTAGACCACTATCAGTTCGTCGTCGCCCCAGAAGTGAGCGTACCAGTCGGGCAGGATGATGCGCTGCAGATCCTCTACGTCTTTCTCCGTCACCTCCACCTTGTACATGTGCCACCTGCCCTTCTCCTCCCCTGACAGCGTAAGCGGAAGTTCTTCCTTGCTGACTTCGAGTTTGAGCACTTTGATACCGTCCAGAAAGCTTGGATCGGACAGGCTCTCCCTGATGATCCAGCCGACGTAGCGCACTGAGACACCTCTATCTTCGTATACCAATAAAATCGGGTTCTGATCCCAACCGTGAGGAGATCCTTTTTACATGGGCCTCAGCTGTCGCCTCTGATACCTCTAGGAGGCGGGGACGAGTGGCTGGCAAGGCTCGGAGAGAACTGCTGAGCAGAATCACGAGCCTCGCTGGAGCGCGTAGAGAAGATGTCCTAGTTGCTCCCCACCCTCTTCTGGACGCGGGCGTGATCGAGGGAAGGAAGGGGAGGTACGTCTGGGCAACCGACCCAGCTCTTGGGGTGCCTCGCGAGCACTTGGGCATCCTTGCCTTTCACTTCACGGCGGCGGACGTCGCCGTGATGGGAGGCAAGCCTGAGTTTCTGGCCGTGGACATCCTGATGCCGAAGGGGTCTCCAAGTGAGGAGGCCCTCAGGATAGCGTCTCAGATCCACGAGGAGGCCGTCAGGTATGGAGCGTCCGTGGTTACAGGACACACAGGCTGGTACTCGGCCGTGAACGAACCCGTCGTCGTCGTGACGGCGGCTGGTAGGGCTGAGAGGATGCTGCATCCGAGGGACGCCCTTCCCGGCGACAGGATAGTGCTAGCTGGCTTGGTCGGGGCGGAGCTGCTGTACTCTCTGGCTCACTTCAGACCCAGCCTCATGCAGGATCTGCTGGGGGAGGCGGCAGTCAGGAGGTGGAGAGCCGCCCCAGGAGAGTTGACCGTCTTGGACTCGGCAATGGCCTTAAACAAACGCGGTCTGGCGGTGATAATGAAGGACGGAGCTGAAGGGGGGCTGGTGAGGGCTCTGAATGACCTCGCAGATGCCACTGGCCTGGGCTTCCACTTGGAGGAGGATAGAATCCCCATCCCTCCGGAGCTCAGGAGGCTCGCAAGTCAGCTGAACTTTGATCCCCTTTCAGCCTCAAGCTCTGGCCTGCTGATAGCGCTCGTGCGGCCCGAGTGGGTTAGAGAAGCCGTCTGGTATTTAGAGATCCTGGGCATCCCGGTGTCGGTTGCAGGATCAATGTCTGATAGGACGGAGAAGTGGATCCTGGGACCTGGAGGCAGGAGGCCCTTCCCCGAGGAGGCTGAGGATCCCTACGCGAGCCTGATGCATGGTAGATGAAGAGCTAGTCCTTTAGACGCACGCTTTCGCAGGAGAGAGTGAGGTTGGTGGAGATCTATCAGCTGGGGGAGAGCTCCTTCGGTTTTGAGAGTGTGGCCCGAAGCGCCGTGAAACCTCTGAGAGACGCTTAGCACGTTACTCTAGCCCTAGCTCTTTTTTCCATTTTCTTCCGAGCAAGTAGAGGATCAGGTACGTCACGAAGGCTGTTGCTATCACGATTCCGGTGATCAGGAGCTTGATCCGCATCGCTTCACTCATTAAGTTAAAGTTGATAACCTTTTCTATCGGGGCCGCCGCGAGGTCGATAGAACAATGTCCGAGCGCAGCAGCAAGAGGGAGAGGATAGAGAGGCTCTACGGTGAGTACTGGAGCCCTAAACTCGTCACAACCACCTACATGCTCGTCTATCTTACGGAGGGCGCCATAAGGAGCTTGGGGATCTTCCTCCCATTCTATCTCTCTGACAAGTTTGGCCTTGGGCCCCTCGACATCGGCTTCTTCTTGGCCACGGTCTACATCGCCTGGCACTTCAAGTTTATCATCGGCCTGATGATGGATCTGACCCCGTCGGTGCGGGGCTGGAGGCGTAGGATCTACCTGATGGCCGGCAACGTCATGAGGATGCTCGGATTTGTGCTCCTGGCCAGAGCAACTGACCCATGGAGGGAGGCCTTCCCCGCGGCCCTGCTGACGTTTACGGGCGATGCCCTCCTCGACATAGCGGCCGACGCTCTCCTGCTGGACGTCACGCCTCCCGACTACCACGGCATGGGCTTTGGCTTCGGGTGGGGAGGTAGGGCCGTAGGTTACTCTCTCTCGGCGATCTTCGTGACGTGGGCCGTGTCCCAGTTCGGCTGGGACAAGGCGATTTCCCTCATGGCTCTCTACACGATACCAGCGTTCGCCATGGCCGCAGTCAGGGAGCCGCCGCTGACCGAGGAGAGGAGGA
>JAVCBV010000012.1:0-3178 GCA_037917695.1 Thermoproteota archaeon
CGGCATAAGGAGCTGCCGCGGGCACGCTCCCTACGCCGGCATTACCCGGATCAGGTTCGAGGGGTCGGCGGCGCGCTAGCCGCCCTCTCAGCCGGGTTGCCCCAGCTCCCCCGGTGCCCGCCGGGACCGGCGGTGTGCCGAGAGGGTATAAACTTTTCACAGCACGCTCAGAGGAGCCGAGACCCCACAGCCCGCTCGCAGGCCTGGAACCCCCTCAGAGATTTTACGCGAAGCTTGCTCCTCTTCGTGAGACACATGTCCGATGAGGTGTTGAGAGTCATACTCACCAGAAGCTCGGTCAGGAGGTTCAGGCAGGAGCCCCTGCCAGAGGAAGCCCTTAGTAGGGTGCTGGAGGCTGGAATAAGAGCGCCTACAGCCAGCGCCGCCGAGCAGTGGTTCTTCGTACTCGCCACGAGTGAGGAGGTCAGGCGGAGGCTGTTCGAGCTGTTGATCGAGGCCCACGTGCTCTACGCGTCGCAAGTCCTCAGGAGGGAGGTGTCGAAGGAGAGAATCGACAGGTGGAGGAAGAGGCTCCTGGAGGAGAAGAGGTACCTAGCTCCGGCGTACATGGCAGCCTACGTGGATCTGAGGGAGAGGGTCTGCAGGGACGAGCACTCAGAGCTGGAGTTCCTCTGGGCGCTCCAGAGTGTCTCGGCAGCCATAGAGAACATGTCCCTAGCTACGTGGAGCATGGGGATAGGGTCGGTCTGGCTGGGGGTGCCGCTACTCATGGAAAATAGGTTCAACGAGGTCCTGGGGGTCAGGGGGAACGGGCTGAGGCTGGCCGGCATCTTGGCCCTAGGGTATCCGGCCTCAGAGCCGAGACCCAGGGGTAGGAAGAGGGGGCTGGAGGAGGTAGTCAAGAGGGTCTGAACTGAGGCGTCGGCCGTCCCCAGCAGGCCACTCCCTCGCTCCGCTTCAGCTCAAGCCGCGCACCCGACGAGTGGATCGCCTCAGTCTATTGTAGTCCGCCTGAAGACCACCACCGAGACCGCCGTGAAAGTCAGTGACAAGACGATCAGCAGGCAGAAGTCCATCCAAAGGCTCAGCTCTCCGGCCCCGGTCAGGGCGGCCCTGGTGCCGTCGACCCCGTATGTGAGCGGGTCCAGGTAGGCCAGAGCCCTCATCCAGCTCGGCATGGTGCGGATCGGGTAGAAGGCCCCGCTGAGGAACAGGAGAGGCATCGAGAGGAACGTGTTAATCAGCTGGAAGCCCTCCATGCTCTTCATCCTGGAGCCTATCATTATGCCCAGAGACGTGAAGGTGAGCGACACCATGAACATGAACGCCGCGGCCAGGGGGACCCCAGAGAGCCTAACCTGGGGGGCCAAGACCGACGTCATGACCAAGATTATGAGACCCTGTATTATCGCCGTGGTGGTGTCCCCGAGGGCCCTGCCGAGTATGGACGCGGACCTAGGCACCGGCGCGACAAGGACCTCCTTCAGGAAGCCGAACTCCCTGTCCCAGATCACGGAGATGCCGGACATGAATGAGGTCATGAAGACGCTCATCATGATCACGCCGGGCGCCATGAAGGACAGGTAGTCCAGCGCGGCCGAGCCCGGCCTGGCGGCCGCGAACTTCAGCGCCCCGCCGAGCCCCATGCCGAAGAACACGAGCCACATCACCGGCTGGACTGCGGTGCCCACCACTCTCGACCTAGCCCTGAGGAACCTCTTCACCTGCCTGTACCACATCGTCGAGATGGTCCTCGCGTACGCTCCCATGCGCCTCACCTCCTCCTCATGATCCTGGCCCTGCGCCTCATGCGCATATGGTCGAAGAAGCTGGCCTCTTCATCCCTCAGGCTCCTGCCCGTGACGTGGAGGAACACATCCTCCAGATCTGGCGTCCTGTAGCGGACCTCCCTCACCCTGACCCCGGCGTCGGACGCGAGGGCCACGAGATCCGGTATCGCGCTGGAGGCATCCCTCGTGGCTATGGAGATCACTCCCCCACTCAGAACCTTGACCTCCGAGCCTAGGCTGGCCTCCTCGATCCTCCCGATTAGCTCCGAAGCAGCGTCGGGCGGGTCCACCCTCACGTAGACCACCTCCCTTCCAACCAGCGACTTCAGCTCCTGAACCGTACCCTGCGCCACAAGCCTGCCGTGGTCTATGATGGCCACTCTGTCGCACAGCCTCTCCGCCTCCTCCATGTAGTGGGTCGTCAGAAACACCGTGAGACCTCCTCTCCTGAGCTCCCGTATGTAGTCCCAGATCCTGGCCCTGGTCTGCGGGTCGAGGCCGAGGGTCGGCTCGTCCAGGAAGATCACGTCCGCATCGTAGAGCAGAGCCCTGGCTATCTCCAGCCTCCTCATCATCCCTCCGCTGTACCTGTCCACCGTGACGTGGAGCCAGCCGCTCATCTCCGTGAACCTGGCGGCACTCTCTATCCTCTCCCTCAGCTCGTCCCTAGGGATGCCGTAGAGCCTGCCGTGGATCCAGAGGTTCTCCCATCCGGTGAGCCTCCTGTCGAGCGTCGGGTCCTGGAAGACTACGCTTATGTGCTCTCTCACCCTCTCGGGCTCCTCGACCACGTCGTACCCCGCGACCCTGGCGGTGCCCTCGCTGGGCCTCATGAGCGTTATGAGCATGTTTATCGTGGTGGTCTTGCCCGCCCCGTTTGGGCCCAAGAAGCCGAATATCTCGCCCTTTCTGACCCTGAACGAGACGTGATCGACCGCAGTCAGGTCTCCGAACCTCTTGGTTAGGTTGACCGCCTCTATCGCCGCGTCCATCTTGGCTCCGGCGATATGCTCGGGTCCGATATATTATCGGCGCGCTCCCCCGACGCGGCAAGAGGGAGCCTCAATCAGTCTCCCTGACCGCGGGAGTGGCTCCCGTGGAGGAGAGTTAGGAGGAGGCTGCGTGGAACGTGAGAAATGAGGCGCTGTGAGCCCTCACGAGCGAGTAGGATGCGCTTGGCACCCTGACTAGCCACTCCCCAGCGGACAGCCTGCCGAGGTAAAATCCATCGGGGAGCCCCAGCAGGCTCAGGTCCTCTGGGTGGTGCAGCCTGCCGACCACGAGCGTTCCACACAGCCCTATATCATCTTGCGACATGTTGGTCGGCCTCTGATCCACGAGCCATACGGACACTCCGAACTTCCTGGCCTCCCTCAGCATCTTGGCGACGAGCCCTCCCCTGCCGGGCGGCGCGACAGAGTGGGCCT
>JAVCBV010000175.1:0-3152 GCA_037917695.1 Thermoproteota archaeon
ACTGTAGGGGGTGACTTAATGTCGCATGAGTTAATAGAGACTTATGAGCCTACAAATCCTTTGAAAGCACCAGCAGGCTGTAAATTAGCGTTAATGGGTAATGAGGCCATAGCTAGAGGAGCTATAGAGGGAGGTGTTTATGTAGTAACAGGGTATCCTGGAACACCTTCATCTGAGGCTTCGCATATCCTAGGATCCAAAGGTATCCTGCCTAGAAAAGGTACTCCCATCTCCTTAGCTATCTTCTCTCCGGCGCCGCGGCCGAAGATCTCCGTCACTAGCCCGCACTGGGGGCACTTGAAGTAGCTCATGTTCTCCACAACTCCGAGCAGAGGTATGTTCAGCTGCTTGCAAAACTCAGCCGACTTCTCCACGGCCACTGCAGAGACTACGCTTGGTATCGTGACGACTATCGCTCCATCGACCTCGGGTATGTTCTGAGCTATGTTGAGAGCTTCGTCCCCAGTCCCTGGAGGGAGGTCGAATAGGAGAAAATCCAGCTCACCCCACACTACGCTGCTCATCAGCTCCACAAGGGCCTTTGCCTTCAGGGGTCCCCTCCAAATAACCGGAGTCCTCTCATCTGGTAACAGAAAGGCCAGCGAGACGACCTTGATCCCCAGCACGCCCGTGGCGGGGAATATTCCGAGGGGGAACGCTTGCAAGGTCTGACCCAATACTCCGAGCATTCGAGCCATTGCCGGGCCGTGGAAGTCGTAGTCGAACACTCCGACGGAGTATCCCCTCTTGGCTAGAACCGCCGCTAAGTTCGCCGTAACGGTGGACTTGCCAACTCCACCTTTCCCGCTGAGCACTATGATCTTGTGCCTGACCTTTCTTAACCGCTCTCGGATCCTATTCGAGATCTCCTGTTGAATATGAGTTGAAGGCAAGACAGGAGCTCGTGGACCTGAGTCAGCGGACGTCTGCTCGCTCAAGACTCATCCCGCCAAGCCCTAAGTGAACGATGTTAAAATCCTGCCTGCGGCCCTGCGGCGCTGGCTGTGCACCCTTAATTACTGCATGCGGACCGCTGCAGGATGCTTGATCCGAGAGACCCTCTTGGGGCGCTGAAGAAGGCGCTGGCCCGCGCTGTGTCGAGGGCGGCCAAAGAGATGGGGGTAGAGCTGGACAGCTCCGACGTTCCGATGCAGAGAACTCCCAGCAGAGACGTAGGGCACGTTGGAACTCCGATTGGTTTCAAGCTGGCAGGCAGGCTCGCTATGAGACCCGAGGAGGTATCTCAGCAGATAGTGGATCGGCTAGACCTCTCATCCCTGCCCATGGCAGTCGGCGCTTCCGCAGCCAGGGGCTTCGTGAACTTCAGGTTCGACGAGCCAGCCTTCTTCAGGCTTGTGATAGAGGCCGCCTCTTCTCCAGACTTCGGTAAGGGCGACCCAAAGCCCGGCGTCGTTATGGTGGAGCACACCAGCGTAAACCCAGCCCACCCTCTCCACGTGGGCAGCGGCAGGAACGCGGTGATCGGGGACTCGTATGCTAGGATGCTGAAGCACCTGGGCTGGAACGTCGAGACCCACTACTTGGTCAACGACTCTGGCCACCAGACAATCCTCCTCAGCTACGGATACTCGAAGGTTAGGGATCTAGCCCCGAGAGGGAAGATCGACCACTGGTTTGGGGTCATCTACGCGGCGACTAATATAGCGACGGAGCTGCCAAAGGCTGAGAGCCCGGAGAGGGAGAAGCTGCTCGGGGCTCTCGAGAGGCTCAGATCGTCCAATCCTGAACTCGTCGAGAGGATCTTAAATGGCGTGAGGTCAGACCCCGACCCCGCCAGCCAGATCAGGAGGCTCCTGGTGGCCTATCAGGCAGGGGAGGAGTGGGCCAAGGAGATAGTGAGGCCGGCGGCCGAGTCGGTGATGGAGGGCTTCGTGCAGACTCTCTCGAGGCTTGGCATCCATCACGATGCCTACGACTGGGAGAGCGACCTGATCTGGAACGGGTGGGCGGACGAAGCACTTCGAAGGATAGAGAGTACTGGATACGTTGGCAGAGAGGACGGCGCAGTCTACGTCGATGTGGGGAGGGCCATAAGGGAGAGAGAAGACGTGATGAGAGCGTTTAACCTGACGCCGGAGCAGGTCAGGGAGCTTGACTCCAAGGGTCGACTCGACGAGGTGGTGCCGCCGAGGTTCTACCTGACGAGGTCGGACGGGACCTGGCTCTACACAGCAACCGACGTGGCTTACTCTCTCTACAAGATCGAGGGAGTCGGCGTGCAGGTGTGCTACAACGTCATAGGAGCTGAGCAGAGGCTGGAGCAGCAGCAGGTCAGAGCGAGCGTCGCTCTGGCTGGAGAGGATCCGGACAAGATAATCCACTTCAGCTATGAGCTCGTGAACCTGGTCGGAATCAAGATGTCCGGCAGGCTCGGCATATACGTGACGCTTGACGAACTCATGGACGAGGCCAAGGCGAAGGTCAAGGAGATATTGAGGGGGAGGGCAGGGCTGTCAGCCGAGGAGGTCGACGAGATAGCCGAGAAGGTCGCGGTTGGCGCGATAAGGTATGCGCTGGTCTCGGTCGATCCGATAAAACCTGTAGTGTTCTCCTGGGACAGGGTGCTGAATCTAGAGGCCAACAGCGGCCCCTTCATTCAGTACGCGTACACCAGGGCCTCCAGCATTCTGAGGAAGGCGGGATCCGCGCCAGAGGAGTACGAAGCAGCTGCCTTGGGCACGGACGAAGAGGTTGGACTGATATTTCACATAGCTGAGCTTCCAGAGACCCTCAGATCGGCCGTCTCCCTCAGGAGACCGGACATAGTGGCTCAATACGCAAACGAGTTGGCTATCAGGTTCAACAAATTCTACGAGGGGCACCCCGTCCTCCCCGCCGAGGAGCCCGTGAGATCTGCCCGACTGGCGCTAGTTAGAGCAGTCAAGAACACTCTCGGACTCGCGATGGACTTGGTGGGCATCCCCAGGCTCGAGAAGATGTGAGGAGTCTCAAAACTGGTACCCTGTAACATTTTTGGCGAGATGGCATGTGAGAGTGTGAGGTGGCAGCATCGCTCCGCCTCAAGCTTACTAGGAGGAGGTTCCTACTGGGCGCGGCGGGAGTTGCGGTTGGCACCGCCGTCTACTCTCACTTCGGCGAGCTGAATATGGTGAAGGTTGAGCGCGCAGAGG
>JAVCBV010000072.1:0-3133 GCA_037917695.1 Thermoproteota archaeon
CTCTATGGCGTTGGCCTTGTCGAACTCCACGTGGATTGCGCCAGGGATGTGCGCCTTGGGCTCCGTCGTTATCACTTTGGTGTGATAGCAGGAGGCAACGTCCACGATCGCCGGCATGATGCACTGGTAGTCCACAATGACCGCCTCAAGCGCGCCGGTAGCTATGGCGAGCTCCTGCTGGAGCATGTTGCCGGCTATGGGGACGCCAAGTCTCATGAGCACCTCGTTGCCCGTGCAGCACATACCGACGACGTTTATCCCGCCGGTCGCTCCGAGGTCCTTAGCCATCTGGACTAGCTCAGGGTCGCTGGCCACCTCGGCAATCTTCATCGAAAGGACTGGGTTGTGGCCGTGCACCAGTATGTTGACTGCGTCCTCCCTCAGCACCCCGAGATTGGCCACAGACCTCAGCGGCTTAGGCGTCCCGAACAATACGTCGCTGAGGAGCGTGGCCATCATGGAGCCGCTCCAACCGTCCGCAAGGGCGCATCTGAGCCCTTGGGCAATGAGGGTGAGCGGGTCCGCGTCAACGCCCATGTGGGTCCTGTGCATTATCTCGGTGACCTCCCTATCAATTGCCCTAGGCATTATCCCAAGCTTCTTCCACACCACCTTCCTCTTCTTGGGAGCGTAGGCCTCGACCAGCCTGAGGGGCTCCTCTCCAGGCTTGCCGAACTCCCACTCCATTATCTCAGCCACTTCCTTCGCCAAGTCGTTCAGCTCCCGGCCCTCTACCTCCAGCCCGAGCGCCTTCGCTATCCCCTTCAGCTTCTCCGGATCCTTGATCCCGTAGTCCTTAGCCCAGCCCTCAGGTACCCCCTTGAACACCTCCACTATGTCCCTGGCGTGGTCGCTGTGCGCGGCAGCCCCCGCAGCGAGCATTCTCATGAGATTCCTAGCCACTATCGTGTCGGCGGTGGCCCCGCAGACTCCCCTCTGGGGCCCGTATCCGAATGGGTCAATCCTACAAGGCCCCATGTTGCAGTTCCTGCAGCAGACCCCCAGGAGCCCGAACCCGCACTGGGGCTGCTGGGCCAAGTACCTGTGCCAGGCCGTCTCGGCGCCGTCCGCCTCGGCCTTCTCCAAGAGCTGAGGCACGGTTGGATCAATGGAGACGAACCTGTAGAACTCCCTCCTGGAGATCCTCATGAGCCTCTCGTAAATCCTCTGGGATCCGAGCTTTCCTTTCTCAACCTCCGAAGCAGTCATTCAGACCACCTCACAGCCTCATACATCTCCCTGAGAGATGCCAGGGGGGATTTGGGAGCTCTCTCGGCGGGCCTAGCGTAGACCACCGCCGCCTCCGCCAGCCCTAGCACCATCTCCGCGGCCCTCCTGATCTTCTCCTTGTCCAAGATATCCTCCGCCCTGCCGTACCTTAGAGCCCCCGTAGGACAGGCCTCGACGCACGCTGGCGGGAGCCCGACCCGGAACCTGTCCACGCAGTGATCGCACTTCACCACCTTGCTCCTGAAGTCGTAGGTCGGGTGGCCGAACGGACAGGCGAGCAGGCACGTCCTGCAACCTATGCACTTCTCGAGGTCCGATACGACCAACCCCTCTTCGGTTCTGTGCATGGCCCCCGGGGGACAGGCCTCTATGCACGGGGCCGGATCACAATGCATGCACCTCATGGGGACGTAGACGCCGGCAGCCGGGACGACCTTCGTCCTTGGCCTTGGCGCGGGGTCCTCAAAGACGGCTTGGAACAGCTCCTTGGAGGAGGAGTGCTCGACCGCGCAAGCTATCTCGCAGCTCCTGCACCCCACGCACCTCTCGGGGTCGACGTAGATGAGGTATTCCAGATATCTCGGAGGGATAGTTGCCATCCATCCCCCCAAGCTACTTTCGAATCCGCTCAAGAAAAAATCCTCCGATTTAGGTAAAAAATTTGACTAACTCCCTTCACTTAACATGATGTTAAAACGGACGATTCCCAGTCCGGCCTTGTAGTCGCGATAAGATCGGACCAGCTCAAGCGCCTCCGGCGTGAGGACCACGCCTCCACGTCCGACGCCGCCCTTCCACGATTCAAAGAGCTTAAACCCTAGCGCAGACTCCATCCTCTTGAGCCTCCTGTAGACTGCAGGGGGCGACAGACCGAGGCCCCTCGCCACAGCGCTGAGGCTCCCCGTCGACTCTAGCATGGAGAGTAGCTCTAAGTCATTCTCGTCCAAGACCTGGCCGTCCTTTGTGACCAGCCGGAGGGATGGTATGAACGAGTAGGTCGCAGACCGCTCTATCAGCTCGCAACCCGAGTCGAGGATTCTCCGGAATTCCTCCGGCCTGTAGGCTGGATTGAGCTGACCCAGCATGGGACACTTGCCGACCAGGCCAGACGGGTCCATGTATATTACCCTGCATTCCCTCCGACACCTAGGACCGGATAGGAGGTACACAGGGAAGTCCCAGTGGAAGGTGACCCGCATCTCGTAGATTCCCATAAACTCGCCGAACTGATCAGAGACGTCGTATCCCCTGCTCTGCATTGCCCTGACCACATCCGTAGGACACCTTGTGGCCGGGCAGAAGATTGGAGGGGAGATCCACACTTGGAGCCCCCAGGCTCTGCTGATGTTTACCATCTCAAGAATCTCCTCGTCGTTCACGCCGGGGACGTAGATAGGCATCAGTTTCATGAATTTCCCAGCCATGAGGAGCCTCCTGATGAACCTCTTGGCGCGCTTGAGGTCTGCCGTGGTGTAGCAGAACAAGAATATCTCGTCGGCCTTCAAGAGCATCTCGGGGGATTTCTCACGGGAGCCGGCTGCCGCGGGCACGAACACGTGAGATTCGAGGCCTCTGTCTGTCGCCGCCGCGATCAGCTCTCCCGTCCTCGGGTGAGCCAGCGGGTTAGGGCACGTGAAGTACACGTCGGGTCTCAGGCCAGAGCCTATCAGCGAGTCCAAGAAGACCTCAACCCTGTGGGGGTCAAGAAAAGCACGAGGAGGAACACATTGATAAAAACGTCGCAACAACAACTGACGAGAAAAGTGAAACCGACGTTAAGTTCAAAGAACCGAAAGTTTATAAAATGTGGATACTCGGGTGCGATTATGATTTTCACACAAAGGACCTTTACTTAAAAGGTGGCGTGTGTCTCTTTGATACATTCAACATTGAGGCAGGATAC
>JAVCBV010000091.1:0-11144 GCA_037917695.1 Thermoproteota archaeon
AGATGGGGCAGGGCTTCGAGTCGGGCGAGTGGGCATTCAGGCTGCTCGGGGAGGGGGAGGTTGAGGGTGAGGCTTGCAGAATAGTCGAACTCCTCCCAAGCTATGCGGAGGCTGGAGAGTTCTGGTTGAGGCAGGACGGCTCTGTGGCGAGGGCCAAGATAGGGGGAGAAGAACTACCACTCGCTAGAGCTGAGCACGCGCTAGAGAATCACCTCGGGCCCTTTGTGGCCTACTACGACATCCTGCACTCTGAGCCTCTGCAGAGGAGGGAGAAACTGGATAAGTCCGCCGGGAGTGTGAAGCGGTTGGGTAAGAAGAAGTTCAAGCTTGGGAAGGTGAAGCTCGAAGCCCAGGGGTACAGGTACTCGCCAGCCTCCAGCGCTGCAGCCCCTCACCCCATGCGGAGAGTAGAGTTCTGGATAGCGAGGGTCGGCGACCTCGACCTGCTCGTGAGCTACGAGGCAGAGATGTGGGTGGAGCCGAGGAGATTCTGGATCGCCTTGAAGGAGATCGAACCGAGGGTCTGACTCAAGAAAAGAGGGGTGTAAGGGGCTCAGGGCCCCATGAACTCGGCGAGCGGCTGCGCCAGTCCAAGGCCGAGCACCAGAGTCAGCAGAGCCGTCAGGACTACGACGCACACCTCTGGATCTCTCAGCTCTTCTCTCGGAGCCTCCTCAGGCGCCTCACTGGCGAAGTAGAGGTATCTGATTACCTGAGCGTAGTATCCAACCGATATACCGCTGTTCAGCACGCCTATCAGAGCGAGCCAGGGGGCCGTGTCGACGACCGAGTAGAACAGGTAGGTGAACTTGCTCCAGAAGCCTATCAGAGGAGGCATGCCCATGAGGCTTAGTAGGAGCGTGGAGAACGCTATGCCGAGCACTGGCATCCGCCTGCCCATTCCCCTCAGGTCTGAGAGGGTCAGCCCCACGCCCTTCCTGAGGAGGTACGCCAGAGCAACGAATATGCCCACCTTCGCTAGGACATAGGTGGTCAGGTGGAGCGCCACGCCCTGCAGCCCCACCTTTCTGGCCAGCGGGTCGGCCGCCGCCGCGAAGCCCACCAATAGATATCCTGCGTGAGCTATGCTGCTGTAGGCCATCATCCTCTGGACGTTCCTCTGCAGCAGGGCCACCATGTTGCCGAAGGTCATGGTAAGCACCGCGAAGAGCCCCAGGGTCAGCAGCCACCTGTGGCTGACCGCGGGCGCCAATGGTAGGACCATCCGCAGGAGTCCGGCGATCGCTGCTATCTTGACAACGCCAGCGATGTACGACACGAGGATCGGGTGGACCCCTCCATACACATCTGGCAGCCAGCCGTGGAACGGAAACACTCCCAGCTTGAAGCCGAAGGCGGCGATCAGCAGCAGGACGCAGAGCAATAGCAGACGTGAGTCTGCTCCGGAGAGACCAAACTCGATGGGGAGGAAGCTGGTGCCGGTCAGTCCGACTAGCACTGCTAGACCGAAGACCAGCAGAGACGAGGACGCCGCTCCCATTAGCCCGTACTTAGCGGCTCCCTCTAGAGAGCTGGCGTCCTTCTTGAGTCCAACTACCACGTAGGAGGCCACCGCCACGATCGTCCAGGCGGAGAGGAGTACTGCCGAGTCGGAGACGTAGAGCATCGACAGAACGCCGGCCAATGTCAGGAGCAGTAGGGGGAAGTAGCTTGGAGCGGTGGGCCACGGGCTGACTTCTGGCAGAGAGGCCAGCGCCACCAGCAGCGTGCCAAAAGCGACCAAGGCACCGAGGTAGGCTGAGTAGGAGTCGAACCTCATGGTGTCCTCAAATGCGTAGATCGGCTCTGGGAGTCGCGACAGCTCGAAGGCCATGATGAGGGCCAATGCCAGCGATATCAGTAGGATGACGACTGCCAGCGGACCAGCCAGCGACGACTTCTTCTCCCCCTTGCCTCCCTTGTCGAGCAGAGGTATCAGCAAGCCTGGGAACACCAGGACCAGCAACAGAGCCTCAAAAGCCGTGACTGGATCTAGCATCTTTCACACCACCCAAATGATGATGTAGATCATCAGCGCAAGCCCCGCGAAGAACATCAGCAGGTAGTGGTTGATCAGCCCTGTCTGCACCCTCCTGAACTCCCGACTGACTTTGGAGAACGCCGCAACTAGCGACTCGTGGTACCCGCGGTCCACTACGCTGGTCTCGAAGGACCAACCCAGCGCGCTGGCGTCGAGCGTGGCTCCGGGAATGAACCTGTGGTAGAAGTTGTCTATAACGAGCGTGTCGAACCACTTGAACACGTTCCTGGACACCCAGGCGAATCCGTTGACTATGACGCGATAGTAGAGGCTGTTGATGTGCCACCTGTCGTATAGGAAGTTCTGGAGAGCGGACAGCGGTCCCGTTCTGGCCACGAAGCTCAGCAGTCCTCTGCCGGGTTGAGTCTGATAGGCGAACCAACCCACGGCTATACCTCCGAACACCATCGAAAGCGAGGTCGCGAGGAGCTGCGGATCCAGGTGGATCTCCAGGTGAGCTGGCACCTCCGCAAGCGCTAGAATGTTCCTCGAGACTTCTGCCAGCACCTCAGGCCCAACTATGGGCCACGCAAGCCCGAGCAGTAGCGTGACGACGGCGAGAGTGAAGTAGGGGATTAGCATCAAGGGGTGCGCCTCGTGCAGTTTGTGCTTCTCCTCCAAGTGCCTTACGTTCTCCGACTCCTCAAACATGAAAGTTCTGAGCACGAACCTTGTGGAGTAGAAGGCCGTGAGCGCCGCGGTCACGACACCCAGCGCAAACGCCAGGATGAGGCCAGATTCTCTGGCCGCCTCTACCACCGCATCCTTGCTCCAGAAGCCCATGAGCGGCGGGACGCCAGCGAGGCTCAGCGCCGTAATCAGCATGGCAGCGAAGGTCAGCCTCATGTACCGCGAGAGCCCTCCCATGTCGTCGATGTACTTCGAGTGGACGGTGTGGATTATCGCGCCAGCCCCTAGGAACAGGGCCGCCTTGAATATCGCGTGGCTCATGAAGTGACTGAAACCGGCCAAGAGCCCGTTTGCAAACTCCTCAAGCAGGCCAGCGCTCCCTAATGCCAGGAACATATAGCCGAGCTGAGAGGCCGTGGAGAACGCCAGGATCAGCTTGAGTTCTCTAGCGACCAGCGCCTGAGTCGCCATGAAGAAAGCCGTGAAGGCCCCGATCAGGGCTATGATCTCGAAGTACGTGTGAATTGCGTGCGCCGCGGCGGGCATAGAGTGGATCAGCTCGTGCTCAGCCAGCTTGAAGATCGGGGCGAACCTGAGGAGGAAGTACACTCCAGCCTTGACCATGGTCGCGGCGTGTATCAAGGCGCTGACGGAGGTTGGACCCGTCATGGCAGTCACGAGCCACTCGTGAAACGGAAACTGAGCGCTCTTTGCGAGGGCTCCAAGCGAGAAGGCCAAGAGGAAAGGCAGGAGGAGCCCACGGGCCGCAAGCCACGCGGCCCAGGTTCCTGCCGAGTGGGCTATCTCAGGGATGCTGAAGGTTCCGGTGAGCAGGTAGAGGGTTCCAATGCCCAGGATAAAGCCCACGTCGCCCAACCGAGTGAACGTCAGCGCCCTAAGGCCGCTGTGGCTGGGCGGGAACCACATCGGCACCCCGAGCGCAGTCCTGCCGGGGTCGCCGACCCACCTCTCCTCCTCGTCGGTGTACCAGTGCCCTATTAGCGCGTAAGACGCCAGCCCCGTGCCCTCCCAGCCCAAGAACATCACAAGCAGGTTGTCGGCCATGACCAGGAGCAGCATGCTCCCGACGAAGAAGTCAAAGAAGAACCAGTAGCGAGTCCTTCCTGGATCCTCTGCCATGTACTCGAGGCTGTAGACTCCTATCAGGAAGCAGAGCCATGCAATTATGAGGGCCATAAAGGCTGAGAGCGTGTCCACGTAGACGCCGAGGTTGACGCTCAGCCCTGGAACCCACTCTGTAGACCATGCGACCAGCCCTTCAGGAGACGTCAGAACATCCTTGGCCAGCAGGGTGGCTGCCACGGCGGACACGCCAAGTATCGAGGCCGCAATCACGTCTCTGACCTTCCCCAATTTAGAGAGGACCAGAGACAGCAGCGCACCAACGTACGGCAGAGCCCAAGCAATCACCGCCATGGCCTGAGCCTGGTCCATTCCGGTATCACCCCAGGATGAGCAGCTGCCTCAGGGCCGTCATTAGAGGATCTATGAGGATCCTGGGCCATATGAAGAGGAGCACTCCAACCGCCGCAATCACTATCATCGGCCCTAGTAGCCCTAGACCCGCGTCCTTCGCCTCTCCAGAGGCCTCTGAGGGCCCGCCGAAGAATATCCTCTTCATCGTTAGGAAGGCGTATGCGGTCGACAGCCCTATCCCTATCAGCAGGATGGTCAGCAGAGATGCGAAGTAGAGTGTGGATCTTCCAAGCGTTGTTCCTGCTATTCCTGTCGCGATCAAAACCTCGCTCCAAAGGCCAAGCGATGGCGGGATGCCTGTTATGTGCATGAAGCCTATGAGAGCGAGAGAAGCGGTCAGAGGCATCTTCGTGGCCAGTCCACCCATCTTGCTGATGCTCCTCAGGCCGTGCAGCTGAACGATCAGCACTCCAGCAGTGGCGAATAGCAGGGCCTTGCCCACGGCGTGCGCAACGTAGTGGAGCATGGCTCCGGCCACGCCCGCAGAGGTCAGCGTTGAGATGCCAGCCAAGAGATACCCCATCTGCGATATGCTGGAGTAGGCTAGCAGCCTCTTGAAGTCGTCCTGAGCTAGGGCCATCAGCCCTCCGTAGATTATGGTGAAGAGCGCCAGCGGGAGCGTGAATGGCTTGAGGTTAGTGAACTCTAGCGGGAACAGTGTGTAGACGATCCTGACCAACGCGTAGGCTGCTATGCCTATGAGGTTGGGAGACAGGAGTGCGGAAACTGGTGTGGGCGCCTCTGCGTGTGCGTAGGGCAGCCAGATGTGGACGCCGAATATGGCGAGCTTGACGAAGAGGCCGATTGTCAGAGCCACCACCACTGGCATCCTGAGGCCCTCCGGAACCAGCGACCCCAGGCCTATGAGCGGCTGCATGGAGACTGGGTCGTAGAAGTCGAAGGTCCCGGCGTTGAGCCCAGTTATCAGCGCGCCTATTAGGAAGACGAGTGCACCGACGTGCGTCCATATCAGGTAGAGGAGGGCTATCCTCTCCCTGTTCCCGTAGCCGTAGAAGGCGATGAGCAGGAAGCTGGGCAGCAGAGAAAGCTCTAGGAACAGGTAGAACTCTACTAAGTTCGTTGAAAGCACAGTACCGAGCATGGCAACCGAGAACATCACGAAGAGCATGTAGTACGTTCCCCAGCCTGGCGGCGACTCACCCTCCTCGTGGAACTCCTCGAACCTGTGTCTCATGTAAGGCAGGGAGTACACGGCTATTGCGGTCGTCACTAGGCCAATGGATATCGCCAGCGGAGCGGAGAGTGCGTCTAACAGCATGCTGAAGGAGCCCAGCGAGTCGCTGTAGAAGAACACCGGATCTACTATTGGCTCGCCGAATCCTACAGTTGCGAGCAGGAAGGCTATCATCGCAGTTGGCGCCAGGAGGAGCAGCGTCGCCAAGGCGGCTATTCCCTTCTCTCCCAGAGCGTCCTCTAGTATTGGCAAGAGGACAGAGGCCAGAATGGGTATAAGGACGCCGTAAAACAGGAACGGCTCGTTCAATACCACCACATTCACCCCCTAGACTCCATAATCTCGTAAACGTCCAGGCTCCGCTTGAGCCTGAACATCAGGACCGCGATGGATACGACAACGCCGACCTCTGCAGATGCCAGCGAAATGGCCAGAAGAGCGAGAACCACGCCAGTTGGCTTGTAGGCGGCGGACGTCGAAGCCATGGCCAGCAGGAGCAGCAGGGCTGCGTTGAAGATCACTTCAACTGAGATCAGCATTCTGATGAGGTTTCTCCGCGTTAGCAGTCCGTACAGCCCGATCCCGGTGAGGAGAAGCGCAACAACAACGTACCAGAATAGGGTCATCAATTCTCACACCTCCCTCCTGGCCAGCGTTATGGCCTCAATGAGCGTCGTGGCCATCGACAGGATGGACAGGAGGAGCGCGAACCAGTACTTGTGAACAACCAAACTCGTCAGCTCCGACAACTCAACCGTCTCTACGACTGGCTGGATTGCAGTCGCTGAGTAGAATATGCCCGCAAGGGCCAGCACGGTCAGTACAATCGTCACTATGGCAAACTCCCGGATTGGGACTGTGAGCCTGGGTACCTCCTTCAGCATGACCACCGAGAACAGGATGAAGGTGACCGCGGAGCCGACGTAAACGGTAAGCTGGAACACAGCGACCAGCGGAAATCCTAGCAGGGCAAACAGTATCGCGTTAGCCGTACCCAAGATATCTAGGAAGAATGCTGCGTAGACCAGTGAGCGGTGGCCCACCACTAGAGCCGCCGAAATCAGGGCGAGCGCGGCAGTCAGTAGAAACGTGAGGGTTGTCATATCAATCAGCAGGCTCATAGCTTATCCCCCTCCGCTCGTCCATCTTGGGCTTGAGCCTCTTTGGAGGCCTGACAAACTCAGGCTTGGGAGGTCCCCTCTCAAACTCGCTCGGCGGGTATATCATGTCCTCAAACTTCTCGTAGGCGACGTCGTGTATTCCGCTGTACTCCAGCGCCCCTGCTGGGCACACGTCGACGCAGAAGCCGCAGAATATGCAACGAGTGTAATTGATGCCTGGGAACCTCTTTGGCTTCGGCTTCTCGGTAGAAGCCTCGCCCTTCGGCTCGGGGGGCTGCTCTAAGTACATCTTTATGGCGTCGGCAGGGCATATCATAGCGCAGAGGCTGCAGCTGATGCACAGCTCCTTATGGTACACTATCATCCCTCTGTATCCATCAGGTAGCTCAATCACTTCCTCTGGGTAGCGAACAGTCATCCTAGGCTCCGCGAGGAGGTACTTGAACCCCGTGATGATGGCCTCTAGGTGGCCAGCCAGCCTATTGATCGCGAGCTCCTTCTTGCTCATGGCAACCACCACCCTATTAGAACGGTAAACGACATGAAGACCGAGATTACCGACATTGGGAACAGTACGTGCCACGCGAGCCTCAGAGCCTGATCTATTCTGTACCTCGGGTAGACTGACCTCATGAAGACCTGTAGGAACATGATCACGAGAGCCTTGGCGAACAGAATCAGGCCGGGCCCTATGAATGTTCCACTCAGGAAATCGGGCACTGGCTCCCAGCCACCCAAGAACAGAATGGCGAAGAGCAGGCTGAGGACGTAGAGCTTGACGTACGACGCCCCCATAGTGAGACCGTATAGTATTCCGCTGTACTCGGTGAACGGTCCCATCACGATCTCGCTCTCGGCCTCCACGATCTCGAATGGGAACCTAGAGGTTGAGAGGAGCATCAGCACGAAGAACGTGACGGCGGCCAGCGGGTTGAGGACTATCCCCCAAGCCCAGTCTACCTGTAGCTCGACTATCCTGATGAGGTCCATGCTCCCGTACAGTATCGCCATGGCCAGGGCGGTTATGAACAAGGGTATCTCGTCAGCGGTCATCAGGTAGCCCTCTCTGAGACCTCCTATCAGCCCGAACTTGTTGCTGCTGCCCCAGCCTATGACCAGGTTGAAAGCAGGGGCTAGAGTAGTTATTCCCAGCGCTACGAGCAGCGATATGTCGCTCCTGAAGGCGTAGAAATCGGAGCTCACGGGGATCACTATCGTAGTGAGGTAGGACGACGCGAAGAGCAGGATCGGGCCGAATATGAATGCGAGCCTGTCTGCCTCCTGCGGGATTATCGGCTCGGCGAATAGGTACCTGAGTAGGTCGGCAATGAGTTGTATGACGCCTCCTAGCTGCTTCAAGACGTAGAGTGGTCCATACCTCATTTGGACCTTAGCGGCGACCTTTCTCTCCAGCCATATGATGAACAACAGGACTGCGAAGGCCGATATCAGCCCTGGATACACCAGAGGCACGAACACCCAGGGAGAGAGCAGGACGTCCAACAGCCACTCGATTAGCTGCATCATCTATCAGCCTCCGGCGGGAAGTAGTCTATACTACCGTAAATTGCCGGGATATCCGCTACCCTGCAGTTTCGAATCAGGTGCTCGAACAGCACCACATTTCTAAACGATGGAGTAACCATTCTGAGCCTGTACGGCTTGGGAGATCCGTCGCTCACTATGTAGAAGATCACCTCTCCCCTGGCCGCCTCAACTCTTGCCACCGCCTCTCCCTTCGGCGGCTTCAGAGATGCCAGCGCGGCCGGTATCTTTATCCTGCCCTTCTCCGCCATCCAGTCCTTCCACTTGGGTGGGATCATCTTCAGGTATCTTTCCTCGAGTATCGGGCCCTCTGGCAGCTTCTTCAGGATCTGCCTGATCATGTTGATGCTCTCTTTGATCTCGCCGACCCTGACCAGCAACCTAGCCATGGAGTCGCCTTCCTCGCGAGTGACAACTTGGAAGTCCAGCTCGGGGTATGCGCAGTAGGGCTCCACCTTCCGGACGTCGTATGGGACGCCCGATGCCCTCAGGTTGGGGCCAACTATGCCGAGCCTTATGGCGTCCTCCTTAGTGAGAACCCCTACGCCCTCGAGCCTGGCTCGAGTTACGGGGTTGCTGAAGAATATCTTATCGTAGTCTGGGAGCCTCCTCTCGAGATATCGGAGGGCCTTCTCCATCTCCTCGGCAAATCCAGGAGGCAGATCTCTCCTCACGCCGCCAGGTATCATGTAAGAGTAGGTCAGCCTGGCCCCCGTGAGCCTCTGGGCCATCTCGATCATGATCTCCCTGTCGCCAAACGCCCACATGAAGGCAGTCGATGAGCCAAGCATTATCCCGTGGATCCCGAGCCCGTACAGGTGGCTGTGAATCCTGTTCATCTCAGCAAGCAGAGTTCTCAGCCACTGGGCCCTCGGCGGGGCCTCGACGCCGAGCAGCCTCTCCACGGCCAGAACGTAACCCAGGTTGTGGTTGGCCGTGTCTGCCAGTGGGGGTCTCTCCACGAGAGGGACTATCTGAATGTACTTTTTCGTCTCAGCGAGCTTCTCCACAGTCCTGTGGACGTAGCCTATGTCCGGCCTCAGGCTAACCACCACGTCGCCGTCAACTTCTGCCACGAGCCTCATGTGGCCCGAGGCCGGGTGCTGAGGCCCGATCAGAAGCTCCAGTATGTGCTCCTCCCTGCTGCTCATGCGTTGATCCCCTCCACCTTCACCTTGTACTCCTTCCTCAGCGGAGGCGGCCCCTCGTAGGTGTCCGGCAGAAGGAGCCTCCTGAGGCCCGGGTGACCCTCAAACTCGACTCCGAGCATCTCCCACTGCTCCATCTCTTGGTACTTGACGCTGGGCCACACGTCGTAGAGGGAAGGCAGCTTGGGGTCGTCCCTGGGAACCGACGTCCTCAGGGCGACGATCCACCTCGACAGTCTGGGATCGGTGTACGAGGAGATGTGGTAGACAACCTCTATCTCGTTCGCCTCCGGCAGGTCGATTGCCGTCACAGCCTTCACGTGGTCAAATCCCGCCTTTCGCATTCGCTCGGCAGCCTCCCTGAGGTTCTCTGGGGAGACCTTCACCGAGACCGACCCGGCCGTCATCTGGATCTCTGGCGACAGGTCTCCGAGTACGTTTGACAGGAAGGATCTGAGTTCCTCTGGGACTTCAGACTTTGAGGCCAACGGACTCACCCCTCCTAATCCTCCTCTGCAGTATGATCACGGCTCTGGCGACTGCCTCCGGCCTCGGCGGGCAGCCCGGTATGAACACCTCAACTGGGAGTATGTCCTTGGGCCTGACTATGTTGTAGCTGTTCCAGAAGATTCCGCCATCTATCGCGCAGGCCCCCATAGCCATCACGAACTTTGGCTCGGGCATCTGCTCGTAGACCCAGATCGCCGCCTCCGCCATCTTCTTGGTTAGAGTCCCCTCTATCAGCATCAGGTTGCACTGCCTCGGGGCTACAAACGGGAGGAAGCCGAACCTCTCGGCGTCAAATCTAGGAGCTGACGCGGCAGCAAATTCCGCCCCACAGCAGGCCGTGGTGAAGTGGACGGGCCAGAGGGAGAACGAAATACCCCAATCTCTTAGGCTCCTTATTGGAGTTTTCTCCACAAGCCAGCGAGCGGCCTTTCTAGCCGTGGTCTCAAGATCTCCAAGGAGAATCGTTCCGCTCATTCCACAGACCATAACTCCAACCTCCCAGCCAGTCTGAGCCCGAATATCAGGGGCGGGATGAGCAGTAGGATTATGCCGCCAAGCAGGCCCGCCACCCTCATCACGTATTGGTGCGCAGCCAGGGCCACCAAGAAGCCGTAGATAGCAACAGGCTCAACGGTCAAGAAGATGATCAGATACGGATAGTACTGCATTGTGAAGATACCGCGGGCCCTGCCCCTTGGGGGGTTCCCGCACTCGTACCTCTCCCTCTTCTTTGGGAGGTACCTGGTCGGCGCGAGAACCCTCCCAAGCATGAATCCAATTACACCGATACCTATTCCCAGAAGGAGAGCTACGCTGAACGTCAGGAAAGCGCTCGGACCGCTTGGTAGAGGAGGCATGGTTAGCCCCGGTCGGGGGCGTAGGTTGTAACTATAAAACATTTTAACACGTAGAGGAGACGGCCTCAGAGTGCGCTCTGTACGCTTGACACTCAATTCTGGACGCTCTTTCATTCCCTAAGGATCGGGAGTGTGGCAAATTCATTCTTGTCAGCCTTGTGAGCGTGACATTAAGAAATGTGGAGGGTTAGGGGCCGCGGGGAAGTTTCAGGATCCAGCGACTTCTCGCACAACGGTCCAGATCGGCTTAAGAATGAAGTCGGTATGAAGAAGGCCAGCACAAGCAGTATGCAGAGAGCTAGCATCGCAGTCGCCATTTCTGTCGGTTCCTGCATTGTGTGCTTGAGACTCTCAGGTGGAGTTCTCCACACCACGTGGTAGATCAGCCTGAGAGCGTAGCCAGCGCTGAGCACCGTTGCAAATGCCAGAGATGCGGCAGCGAGTCCTGAGTACGGAAGACCTGAGGTGGCTGAGCCTACGATCATCGACACCTCACTGACGAAGCACGGGAACGGCGGTGACCCCGCTATACTCATGGCAGCGGCGATGAGGGCTGCTGAGGTTACTGGGAGGAGTCTAAGAGTCCCGCCCATCCTGAAT
>JAVCBV010000100.1:0-3099 GCA_037917695.1 Thermoproteota archaeon
GGTTCCACATGACCCTGCCGTTGGGCCTCAGCTTGGCTACGTAGCCGTCCTTCACGACACGCCCGCTGGGAGAGAACCCGGAATAATCAGAGACGACGTAGATGTATTGCCCATCGGTCGTCAGGCCGTCGGCGCTGTCCCAACTAGAGTCTCCCCAGACGATAGTCCACTCCGGCACGACATCATCGGATACGCGAGCGCGGAAACCACGCCGATCAGAATTAGTAAGATCGCCAGGACCGCCGCGCCCGTCGCCGGCGACCCTCTCATAATTTCACGTCCTGCCCTTTTATCTCGGGGCCAGGCCAGAGTCCGCTCAATAAAAACTTAACCTTATAATATGCTAAAAAAAGCAGATTGAACAATTTCATACGCTAGGCGAAAGTTCAGTAGCCTGTCAGTTAATATTTCAACTCACTCTGAGCCGAATAGGGATGTCGCTTGCTCAAAGATCGTCTGAGATCTCGCGGGCCCCCATATCGAAGCGGGGGCCAAGGTTGGCTTCTGCAAAATCTTTAACAGTTTGACCGCTCCAAGCTGGCCGGTGGTCGCTCCTGAGGCCAGCCATAATAGTTCACGGAGGGGCTTGGGCTATTCCCGATGATCTGGTTGAGCCTCACCTCAAAGGCGTAGAGGAGGCAGCCCTAGAGGGCTGGAGGATCCTAAATAACGGCGGCTCGGCCCTCGATGCGGTCGAGGCCGCCGTGAGGTTGATGGAGGACGACCCAACGTTCGACGCCGGAGTGGGGTCCTTCTTGAACGAGGAGGGCACCGTAGAGCTAGATGCCTCGATAATGGACGGAACGACTCTCTCAGCCGGGGCTGTGGCGTCTGTGAACAGGGTTAGGCACCCGATCACGCTGGCCCGGCTGGTGATGCAGGAGACAGAGCACGTGCTCCTAGTTGGGGAGGGGGCTCACAGGTTCGCGGAGCGTGTTGGCGCAGAGATGTGCGACCCTTCTGAGTTCATAACCGAGCGAGAGTACGAGCGCTGGAGAAAGATGAAGGAGGAGGGCTTCTCTCCTAGGCAGGCCTTCGAAAAGGACTCTACAGTTGGAGCCGTGGCTCTCGACTCGAAGAGGAGATTCGCCGCCGCGCTTTCTACGGGAGGCACTCCTAACAAGATGCTCGGGAGGGTCGGAGACGTACCTCTCATTGGCTGCGGACTCTACGCGGACGACCTGAGGGGCGCGGCCGCCTCCACAGGCCTCGGAGAGGCGATAATAAGGGTTGTTCTAGCGAAGTCTACCGTGGATCTGCTCGGCTGCGGCCTATCCGCTCAGGCTGCGGCTGAGGCGGCTGTGGATCTCCTGAGGAGAGTCGACGGGCACGGGGGCGTCATAGTGATCGACAAGAAGGGGCGGGTAGGGTACGCATACAACACGCCGCGCATGGCCGTCGCGTACGTGCTGGACGGCGAGGTGCACACGAGTGTCTAGGAGGCGCCTATTGCTGGCCCTCCTCACACTTCTGCTCCTCGGGCTGCTGGTGGCTGGCGCAAAAGTGAGTCTGCGGGAGAGTTCCGCGGCTGATCGTACTGCGGAACTCTCCAGAGTGCGACACATTCTCCTTCTCCTATCTCGACGCGTTCTTTGAGGAGCTAAGCGACCCCAGGTACTCGGTCGTTAACGTGAGGCAGTTCGTCCAGATGTTCTCGGATCGGCCCATCCCAAAGGACAAGTCGTGGTGATACTGAGACACGACGTGGATCACGATCAGGAGAAAGCTCTCAGGATTGCAATGCTGGAGAAGAAGCACAACCTGACATCCTCAATCTACTTCCGGACTAGGGCTGAGTACAACGTGCTCAGCGAGAACGTATCCGCGATCGTCAGGAACCTGAGCAAGCTGGGCTTTGATCTGGGCCTTCATTATGAGGACCTATACGCCGCGGGCTACAACACGACGAGGGACGTGGAGTTCTTCAGACTCGATCTCGAGATTATGAGATCTCTCACTCAGGTAAAAACGGTGTGCGCTCACGGCAACAAGGCATACATGCCCATTGGGAACCACGAGATGTGGGCCCTAGCCAACATTTCGCTTAAGGAATTCGGCCTCGAGGCTAAGTGCTACCTGTCGGTTCTCCCCATCGTCAGGCAGTACGAGCACTACTACTTGGCTGACAACATGGGGCAGGCCCAGGAGTGGATCGAGCAGGTGCGAAGGGCTCAGCCCGGCAAGGTGGTGTACGTGCTCATTCACCCGTGCTACTACCACGATTGAGCGATCAGAGAGGCTTCTCGTAGATCAGCGTGCCCCGAGTCTTCGGCCACCTGAACCCTGCGGCCTTCATCCCCTTGAGCGTCTCATCGCTTGAGACGACCTGTCCGTACACGACTTGGTAGCCCAGAGCCTTCGCGTCGCGTCTTGCGGCCAGTCCAAGCTGTTTCACCGCGCTAGCCGTTCCGTAGATCGCGTCGAGCATTATCATCATCCGCCTATCGGCGGCAGGCTGCCAGAGGGCGACCCCCTCGTATTTACCCACGGCGAAGGCGAACTGCTCCTCCGCGTACGTGCGGAGGTCCTCTGGGGTCAGAGTGCTGTAGGAGTACCAGTCGAACTTGATAGGCCTACCCGCCCGCTCGACCAGCCACCTGTGCGCGGCCTGGCACTCGTGAGGCTCAAGGGGCCTGACGTTCAGCTCCCCGACACCAGCTTTGGGCCCAGCCCTAGCTCTGATGAGCTTGGCCCTGAGCCTGAACCCAAGCTTCTGGGCGAGCCCCTGAGCCGCCTCATTCCTTACTGAGGTGGCGAGCGTGGCCAGGCTCCTGCCCCTGGACTTGGCCCTCTCCAAGCACTCGATGGTGAGAGCTGTGGCCACACCCATCTTCCTCCACTCGGGGTGCACTCTGGCCCCAGCTAGGTATGCCTCCCCGGCGGGCCTGTACTCCACGTACATGATCCCGACTATCTTCCCGTCGGCCTCTGCCACGAGGAGATCTCCGTTAGGGGAGTTCAGCCACCTCCTCCAGACGCTCATGAGGTAGTCTCCCCACCTCCACGTGAGGGCCGTGAGTTCAGCGACCTGTCTCCTGTCGGAGTTCCTGGCCTCCCTGATGGAGAACTCCGGCATCTGGCCTAGGTCCGCTTCCATAC
>JAVCBV010000152.1:0-3097 GCA_037917695.1 Thermoproteota archaeon
GCAACTTATAGAGGGGCTGGAAGGGTGAGGCTCAACGTGACGCTCTTCGAGGATGGAAGGGCGCTTTGCCAAGTTAGAACCACGGTCACACTGGCGACTGGAACGCCCATAGTGACGGCAGTCCTTTACGGGGCCGTCATACTGCTGGCGGCTCTGTTTGCGTACATCCTGATATTGAGGAAGGGCCTGAAGCGGCGCTCACGAGAGGGCGCCAGCTGAGATCCTTTCAGTGGACCCTTCGACTTACCGATTATCCCCGATCCAGGTCGAGACATGGGCCCTCAGAGATCCATTCGATAGAACGCGCCAACTGCCAGCCGGTATGGGAGCCGGCGCGAACCTAGATTTCTCGGGACAAACATTTAGTTCAATGGCTTTTCGAGTTGTGCGGTGATCTGCCATGGCGAAAACCACACTGTCGGTGATTAAAGCCGACGTCGGAAGCCTAGCTGGGCACCATATCGTGCCCCAGCAGCTCCTCGACGTGGCCGAGCAGGAACTCACTAAGGCGAAGAAGAAGGGGCTCATTGAGGACTTCTACGTCACCAACTGCGGCGACGACCTCGAGCTGATAATGACGCACAGAAAGGGTGAGGGAAACCCGGAGATCCACACGCTGGCTTGGGAGACCTTCCACAAGGCTGCAGACGTGGCCAAGGAGCTTGGGCTGTATGGGGCCGGGCAGGACCTGCTAAGCGACGCCTTCTCAGGCAACCTGAGGGGCATGGGACCTGGGTTCGCCGAGCTCGAGTTTGAGGAGAGGCCGGCCGAGCCTGTCGTCGTGTTCATGGCGGACAAGACGGAGCCCGGCGCCTTCAACCTCCCGATCTTCAGGATATTCGCAGATCCCTTCAACACAGCTGGCTTGGTCATAGCCCCCACTCTGCACAGGGGGTTCACCTTCGAGATACTGGATGTCATGGAGGGGAAGATCGTAGAACTCGACACTCCAGAAGAGATGTACGACCTGCTGGCCCTGATAGGAACTCCAGGAAGGTACGTGATCAGGAGGATCTACACGAGGGAGGAGCCGAGGGATGTGGCCGCGGCAGTCAGCACGACAAGGTTGAACCTGATCGCAGGCAAGTATGTGGGCAAGGATGATCCCGTGGCTATAGTGAGGGCTCAGAGCAAGTTCCCAGCGCTGGGCGAGGTCCTCGAGCCTTTTGCCTTCCCGCACCTGGTCGCGGGTTGGATGAGAGGCTCCCACCACGGTCCGCTCATGCCGGTGAGCCAGAAGGACGCCAAGCCGAGCAGGTTCGACGGCCCGCCTAGGGTGGTGGCCCTTGGCTTCAACATCAAGAACGCCAAGCTGATAGGGCCCAGCGACCTCTTCGCGGATGTCGCCTTCGACAGGGCTAGGGCCTTGGCCAATGAAATGGCCGACTACCTGAGGAGACACGGTCCGTTCATGCCGCACAGGCTTGGGCCAGAAGAGATGGAATACACCACTCTACCTCATGTCATGGAGAAGCTGAAGGATAGATTCAGGCCCTTCGAAGAGGGCTGAAGCCCCTTCTCAAACGATGCGTTGCTCAAATTCTGGGGGCTCCTATCCCCCGCCTTTCTATGTTTATCAGAAAAGGTGGGGAGGGAGTTGGGGAAGTGGGTCGAGTGGATTCACTCTCTCAGAACCCTTGAAGCTCAACGGGCCCTCAAAGCTGGCCTGGAAGCTGTCAGATCGCGCAAAACTGTTTTAATTCCTGTTACTTTTCAGGCTGTGAGGAATCGACATGCCATACAAATTCACGTTCGACCTCACGAGCCTCCCGAGAAGTTTCTTTCAAGAGCTGGTGAAATCGGCGTATGAATCGGGACTCCATCAAAGGATGGGAGATCTCGTGAGATCCCTCGTAAAGAAGTTCAAGATAGAGGAGATTACTGGCCTGAACATTCTGGAGGCGGTCTCACTCCTCGAGGACTTCGTCGAGATAGAGGCATTGAACCTCGCATCCAGGGAGGCTTTCAGGAACGCCCCTGGAAGGAGGGCTCTACTGCTACCTCACTGCGCCAGAAAGTACATGGACAGCCGGTGCAAAGCCGTTTTCGATCCGAAGGTCCCGACGTATCTATGTGGGAGCTGCTCTCCCGACTGCCTGATCAATCAAGCTTCTAACATCGCCAAGGAGAGGGGATACGATGTCTACGTGCTGCCTGGAGGATCGTGTATCCCCAAGATACTCTCATCGAGAAGTTACTCCGCGGTGGTGGGTGTGGCCTGCGGGGCCGAACTCAAGCTCGGGCATCAGGTTCTTAGAAAGTTCGGAATCATTGGTCAGGCGATTCCGCTCCTAAAGAATGGTTGCGCCGAGACTTGGTTCGACCTAGAGGAGCTCAAGAGAGTTCTCTAGGGGGGCCAGAAGCTAGACCTATCTCATTCAGGTTGTGGGTTAATTTTCCATCAGATTCTGAGGGTTCGCGAGGCAAGATTCTCGGGGAACGTCTCATTCAGCATTAGAGGATCTCTCCAAGCGCCTCTACGCAGAACTCAACAAGCTTGGGCGGCCCAGCGAGCAAGTTGAGTGGAGTGGGCTTGTGAAGCTCTCCCCACAGCGGCAGCTCCATGAGATCCTCTCCCCTGGGGCCGCACACCTTCAGCCCCACGGTGGGGTAGATGGCCAGTAGAGCGGACACGTCATACAGCTTCAGCACATTCCCTCTGCCCTCACCAGCCTCTACTAGGTCTAGCCTGATGTCCACGTAAAGCCCTGCCGAGGCTATATTCTTCAGCAGAGCTATTGAGGTAGACCCAGTCTCCTCCACCACCACCTCGAAGTTAGCCTCGCTGAGAACATCTATCAGCTTGGACGCCTTGGGCGAGTTCTGCCACCCTCGAAAGTTTTGGAAGCCCAGCACGGCTACGGGCGGCCTTCCTTCTACCCAGAACCTTCCCCTCGAGTCAAGCTCGACGGAGGGCTTGCTGACTCTTTTGAGCCACCGTGGCCTCTCGAGCCTGAGGCGACCATTCCCTTCCCTCAGAACCACGTACTCGACGCGGGATCCGTGGTCGTAGCAGGAGAACAGGCTCAGGGAGGCGAGGGTCAAGTTCTTACTTTTCCTCCGGGCGGATAGTCCGAGCGAGATCAGGGTCGATGAG
>JAVCBV010000171.1:0-3088 GCA_037917695.1 Thermoproteota archaeon
GAGTATGGCTGCGGCGGGAGGATATCCAGACTTCAGGGCCGATGCCAAGGATTCCATCAGAGAGATTCTCTCCTCCACTTCACCCACCTCAGGATGGATAGCGCCACCATTACGGACGAGAGAGCTAGCGATATTGGGAAAAGGCTCCATGAAGGTATTGACCCAACAGCCAAGGCCGTCACAAGCAACGTGATAGCCGTGTAAGAGAGCGTTGTCCTCACGCCCACTCGAAGCGCCATGTCGCGGGACTCCCTCTCCAGCTCTGCAGCTGCAAATCTCCTGAGGATCTCCAGGGTGTTCTCGAGGTCTGCGCCTCTAGCGAGTGAGAGTATCGCTTCCCTGAAGGATTCGTCGTGTGGAGCCAGCGCCGCCTCCAACGCTCTCTCCAGAGAATCTCCCTCCACAGAGGATCTCAGCAGAGCCTCTCTGAAGGAGCTAGTGTAGGGTTCTTCGGTCAGCGAAGCTGCCAACTCCACGGCCATAGCTAGCCCACCAGGCAGGCCAGAGCAGAATGCGTGAACTGCCCTTATTCTCTGTCTAGCCCAGCCCATTAACCAACACTACCTCCCTTCTGAGGCGATCGATGGCCTCTCGATTCGTAGACGCGCCGTGGAGTGACTTGAGGATTGATAGGTAATTGGACCCGGGGGCTGAATCTAAGCGCTCCCAAGAACCCTCAGAGATCGTCCCTAGCTCGAGAACCCTGCGTTCTTTCATTAGAACTATCAGTGCTCCGTCAAGAGCGTCTAGGAGACCCCAAGATCTCCACTTTCTCACCAGACCCTTCCTGTCGGCTGCGTGTGTAGTGGCAAGCACTCTGAATCCAGAGTCGGCCGCAAATGCGAATGCTCTGGCGTGCTCTCTATCCAATATCTCCCCTAGGAAGACCAGGTCTGGGTTGCGATGTAGGAGTGCGATTACGGCATCGGTTCTAGCCCCAGGAAGCGAGTAGGCGTGGTGTAGTAGCCCGTACTCCCTCAGATCCTCGATCTCGCGGACTTCCTCCACGCTCACGATCCTCCAAGAGGGGTCCGAGAGGGCCAAGAGCGCGTTGCAGAGAGTGGTCTTTCCTGAGGCTGTGGGGCCCGCCACGAGGACTGGAGTTCCGACGCTCAGCATCTCAAGGATGAACGCGGCCTCCTCTGTGTTCAGCGTCCCTAGGGCCACTAGGCGTGGCAGAGGGAGCCTAGACATGGCGGCTAGGTTTCTAGCGTCGAAACATGGAGTTGCCGCTGGAGGTACATCCACAGCGAGCCGGATCCGGCGACCACCCAGCTCAACGTCTACCTTCGCCATGGGTCTCGCGTAACCCACTCCGCCGTGGGGGTGGATTTCCACGAGGCTCCGTATCCTCTCGAAGTCAATGTCGTCGACCCTCAGGTTCTCTACGACGAGTCTGCCAGCCACTATGTGGTCCACGTAGACAGGAGAGCCCAGCGACCCGTAGATCTCAGTCACATCGTCTCCAAGCAGAAGGATTAGAATGGGCCAAAGCTTCGTCGACCTGACGGCGGCCTCTAGCGCTAATTCGTAGGGGCCGCCTCCCAGCACCCTGAGGGCTATCTTTGTCCTATAGCTTACGACCTCCCATACGTCTGGTCTCGGGGCTCCCGGAGGGTATTTCCCTCGCAGGTACTCTCCCAAGGCCGCGGCTGATGCGGCTTGCCCTTCGCGGAGCCAACTCTTTGGCACCAAGAGAGTTCTACCTTGAGAGAGAGCTAGGAAAGCTGGGCCAAGGTCCTCTACGACAGAGTCTATCTTGGGCTTAGGGGAAGCCGGCGGGGGTGGAACCCTCTCCAGGACTGATCTGGCCCTGCGATCTCCCCTCGCAGCCATTGCTCTAATCTCGTCGTAGGTCTCCAAAGGTCTAGCTGCTAGACCTTCAATCCACCTGTCGCCGTGCTCCAAGGCAGCCCTAGCGTAGAGAGCTATTCGCGATTCTCCCAACAGCATCAGGCACCCTCAGGGCTGGGTCACGTTCATGGTGGTGTTTGTCTGCTCGCTCCCAAAGTGGAAGATCCTCGAGAGGATGTCCTTAACCTCTTGAGCGAAGTCGAGGAACTTCTTGTCCACCAAGTCCGGGAGATGCCATGTGAAGTCTACAACGCCAGCCACCGGGTTGACGACTAAGACGAAGAAAGCTGCCACCGTAGCAGCTATGAGGAGGGCTTGTTCAACGGTCTGTGTGACACCCCTCTCGTCGGCGAGAAATTCGGTCAACACTCTCAAGGCTCTCTTGATCCTCAGGCGAACCACCAATACTGCCTCAAGCAGGGGTATAAAAGAGGGGGCCTAAGGAGGGTTCTCGATTAAGGTCTTGAGGGCATCTGCCAGCTCCTCGGCTGTTCCTCCCTCGAGGAGAGCCCCCCACTCTGAGGGGGCAGCTACCAGGACTTGCTCATAGCTAGCGGAAGGAGGCAGGGAGAGCCTCAGGGCTAGCTCGTATCTTATAGCAGACCGCAAGAGTCCGGCAGCCTCCTCTGCCCTGCCGTCATTTATCATGCTCTCCGCTTGAGCTAAGAGCCTCTTTAAGAGGCTGGCCCTAACGCTATCAGCTCTTCTCTGTCTCACCCACTCCAGACCCAGCCAAGCCAGCACGGCCCAGCCCGGAGCCGCAGCCGGCGGGTTAATGAAGGTCGCCAACACGAGCACGAGGATTGCGGTGATTCTGAGCAATTCTAAGACCTCTCCTCGACGTAGAACCCTTCTATTGCTTTCCTCAGCTTGGCAAACTCTTCCCTCAGGTCGCTGCTGCGCACTCGCAGGATGACGGGGGGCGGGCGTGGAAGCTCAGCCAGGGGGAGTGTGAAGGTCTTCTCGGGGATAAGCCAAGGAACTGCGAGTGCCACGAACCCCATCTCCTCAGCGTCCAGTCTGAGTAGTACGGCGAGAACGAGGGTCATGGCTGCAGATGCCAGCGCTATAGACCCGATTCTATTCTTGACCCTCTCGGTCCTCAAGTAGACGAGCAGCGGGCCTGCAAGGGATAGAGACCCGATCACGATGGGATGTGGAACCCAGACTGCTTGGCGAATATCTGCACAGACCGTACTCGCGCCCGCTCCCACAGAGGCGCCCATAATGGCAG
>JAVCBV010000045.1:0-3086 GCA_037917695.1 Thermoproteota archaeon
CCGATAATCGTTTGGCCTGTCGAAGCGTCGGTTCCAGGGGTCTTTAGCTCACCTCCCTAGCGTGGCCTGCGCCTTTACCTTCTCCTTGAGCTCCCGCTTGGCCCTCTCAAGCACCTCTTGATTCACGAGGAGTTCCACTGCCGTGAGGGCCAGCGCCTTTGCGGCTATCATAGTGGCCTTCTTCCCCTGCTCGGAGGCCGCCGCCTCTGCGAACTCTCTTGTGTGGGCCTCGACGCCCCTGGGAGCTATGGTCAGGCTGGAACCCCTCGAGGGCCTTCAAGATAGGATCGGCTGCCTCGGGAACCCGCTGGATGAGCCTCAGAAGGCCCCTGTCCAGCACGGTCTTCCCTCTCGGGTCAACCTCAACGATCAGTGGAATTCCGTCTGCGCTGACCGCCAGCAGAGTCCTGTGGTAGACAAGATCGTGAGATAGCACAGAGATCGACTCTATTGTCTCACCCCTAGATAGCCCGAAGAGTAGAGCGATGGCCTCCCTCTGGGCCACCAGCCTAGCCAGGCTGTCGGAGATCCGCCTCTCTGCCGTGGCGATACCAGGGGGCATAGGTATGAGGATGCTCCTCTTAATCGTGCTGTGCATCTTCCTCAGCCTCTCGGCCGTGGGCTCCAGCTCCTTCTCCAGCTCGGAGAGCCACCAGACCATCTCCTCCAGGAACGTTCTGGGGCTTTCAGTAGTCTGGGGCAGCAAGACGACGTCGCCGCTCACAGGCTCGTCTGAGCACTCCATAGAGGATATCAAGGGTCGGATCAGAGGTATCGCCTCGCTAAGCCCCTTGGGATACGGAGCCAAGGTGGCGTTGATCGCTGTGACGCCGCCGAGAGTCGATCCCCCTGAGCTCTCTAGCTCGTAGCTCACTCTGAAGTAGGGGATGAGGCACTTCCTCACCACAGAGATGCTCCTGAAGCCGCTCCTCTTCAGAGCCTTTAAGGCCTTATCCTCTTTGGGCCACTCTCCCACGGCCGGGGCCATCATCCGCTGACAGACCGCTCAGCGACCCTTTTAACTCACCGCCGTGGTTTGGGTAAAGCAGGCTCAGTCCACAGCGACTCAGGGCGAGTCTCCGCACCCCCCGTGGAAAATTTATCCCGTAGCCAGGTCGGGCCGCTGGATGCGCAAGCCTGACGCCGCCACGGTTGTGTGCTGGGCTAGCCAGATAGTCCCGGCGGCGATCTTGGGCGTGGCCGCTCGCGTCGCCGCGGATGCGCTCCACTTCCCGGGGTACTTCGACTCCCTCGGCGCCATGTGGGTGGCCCAGCAAGGACTTGCCCAGGGTCTCCTCGGTGGAGTACTCACCGGGCTCCTGCTCACGGCCTACTACAAGGCGTACTTGGCGGCATTCTGGGTCCCAGGCATGGCGGCCCTCCTCTACGGTTTCATGAGGAGGAGGGGGAGGCCCATCCTCGGGGCTCTGCTCGCGGCGTTAGCGTACACATTAGGCTGGGCCGTGATCTACTGCCTCGCAACAGGGACTTGGAAGAAGGTACCCTTATACCTGCACACGAAGGGAGCGCTGATCCTTGCTCTGGACGTCTTGATCTGCGCCGGCGTTGGGGAGGGGCTCTCTCCCCTCTTAGCTCGGCTCGACGACCGCAGGGTCGTGGCTGGCGTAACGATCGCTGCGTTGGCCATCACAGGCCTCGCGTACATTCAGGTACAGCAGAACGAGTGGGGGATAGCAGGAGCCTTCCCGGAGAGGGAGGGGTGGGAGAAGTTCCACTCGAAGATGGACCTCGTGTGGATTTGGATGGGGGAGAAGGGAATCAACAACTACTACTATCCGGAGACGAGGTTTGCCAGGGGAGATCCAGGGTACCAGGTCTGGGTGGGGCTGTACTGGATACAGGGGTGGCACGACGTGGCAGACGTCTCTCTAGACAGCGAGTTCGCTGTATGGGATCAGAACTTCTGGAACGGAATCCACGGAGTGCCAGACCCTTATACCTATGTCATTGACGTCCACAACATCACCAAGATCGATTTCAAGGGGTACAGGGCCTACCTGATGTACGGAGGGATGCTCACCCTCAGCGACGTCGAGCCGTACGAGGAGGTCTGGCTCGAGGGGTTCTTCATCACGTTCTACGATGAGGGCATGGATAGGACCGCAATAATCTACGCCTGTGCCACGAAGGATAACCTGCCAGCCATGATAGACGAGCTCTGGGCCCTGGTAAACTCGTGGGAGCTGGGCCCGCAGAGCTAGGCTGGCAATTGTGACTCCAGATTTGGGATTGTGGGGATTAGATACGCGCTCGGATATCCGCAGAGCGAAGGAGCCACCGACTCTGATCCCGGCGTCATGCCAGAGAGACATCTCACGCAGCCTTCCGCTCCACGCCATAAATCTGGTCTGAGTCCGGTGGCTACCTCTCTCCTAAGATTCCTCAGCTTCTCGACCGCTTTAGGTTTGAGTCCCAGATACGAGGCTGTGGCCTGCCCCACCTCCTTCACATCAGAAGGAGGGCCGCTGCGGCGAGTATGACCACCCCTATGGCCGCGTAGGGAGAACCCGCTTGGAGGGTCTGTTGGGGACTGCCCCGGCTGGGGCGATCCCTCAGCTCCGACGCCCGGCCGGGACCCTCCGGCCATCCCAGGAGACTGGGGCCTTCTGAGAGGTAGGGAGACGTCTCAGGGCCCTGAGGTGGTTCGCAATCTGGTTTATGTACATCTCAATATCCTCGGGCGAACCGGGCGCACCTCTCCATGGTGAGCGTCCCATGAAGCCTCTCCGCGCCGGTCAGAACTGAGTGCCAGACACAAGGCAATCTCAACTGCCGTCGAGCCCAGCTCTCCACCGCGAGAGCTGGGCCTCAGCGCCCGACGAGACTCAGGAGTTCCCGGTGAGTCACCAGGATGTCGGTCTTGTACCCCCTCTCCTCGAGGAACCTCTTGAGCGCGTCGTCCATGGTCACAAGCATCATGCCCTCAACCAGCGCGGTGGCGTATAGCAGATTGTCCACCGAGTCCCTGTGCCCCTCCGCCCTTAGCTTGAAGGCCAGCGAGACGGCTTCCTCGGGCGGATCTATCCAGCGGTACAGGCCCGACCTGAGTAGTGAAGGAACAGACC
>JAVCBV010000129.1:0-3084 GCA_037917695.1 Thermoproteota archaeon
GGGCGGGTCCGTACCGTAAAAAGGAGAGCGTCTGAGCGGGGGGCACCGGCGGTCTCCGCTTAGTCGATCCAATTCATTTAGGTCAGGTCTTCCACGCTCTCAGCTCATAGTACTCTTCTATGGCGGTCTCCAGCTGATCGGCGGGGGATCGTCCCGCCGCGCCGCCCTCCTCGAGCGGCCTGAGGACTATCTCGGGCAGCCTGTCCTCCTCAGGCCCTAGCCCCTGCAGGACGTTTATCTTCCTCTTCAGGTCGAAGCTCCTGCCCCCCACCTCGTGCACGGTTGCCGGGTCGAAGTCCCAGCCCGTGGCAAGAGATATCAGCTTTGCGAGGGTGCCGGAGGTGAAGTTGGTGAAGACGCACAGGAGAGCCGAGTTGAACACTTCCCTCAGGTTCTGGAGGGCCATGACCTCTCTCGCTCGACCAGCAATTTGGAACCTGTCCCCCTGGCTCAGTCCCAAGTCAAGGTCTCGGAAGTAGCCTAGGTCAACCGAGTAGAAGTCGCCCCTCAGGTGGCAGGCCCCCCTCACGCTCGTCGCGTAGGAGAGGGCCATCCCAAAGAAGGCTCTGGGATCGTGCATCGGGATCTCCAGCCCCTTCACGTTCGCGGCCAGCCCTGGGTCAACCCCCAGCCTCCTGGCGACCTCTCTTGTACCCTCGGCCAAGAGGTCGCCTATCCCCTCTCTGAACCCTATCTTCTCGACTACCTCAACGAGCCTCTGCCCGTCGCCCCACTCTGGGGCCTCCCCCTCGTACTCTCTCGGGAGCAGGCCCCTCTCCTTGAGGTAAGCCGCGAAGGCTATCGTCACGCCGGCAGATATCGTGTCGATCCCCAGGTCGTTGCACAGGTGGTTGGCCCTCACTATCGCGTCCAAGTCGAAGATCCAGTTCAGAGGACCAAAGGCCGCGATGGTCTCGTACTCTGGCCCGTCGACGACGCCCCACGGGGTCGTCACCTGCCGACCGCACCCTATGGGGCACCCAAAGCAAGCCACGGCCTTGACCGAGAACTTCTCTGCGAGCGTTGCCCCAGAGACCTCTCGAGCGGGGAAGACTGATCTAGTGAAGTACTTGGCGGGAACGTCTCCGAAATCAACGCCGGATTCGACGTATATCGCGGTGCCGTATGTCCTTAGCACCTTCACGAACGCCGATTCCCTCAGCCCTCTGTGCAGGCTCAAGGCGTATTCCCAGAACTCGCCTCTCTCTGGCTCTATCTCAGCCGAGCCGACGACTGCAACGGCCTTCAGTCTCTTGGCGCCCATCACAGCGCCCATGCCCGTCCTGCCGGCGGCCCTCCCGGAGTCGTTGATTACGGCGGCGTACCTAACGAGCCTCTCCCCGGCGGGGCCGATGCAGGCCACGCTAACCGCTGGGTCAATCTCCCTCCTGATCTCGTCTTGAGTCTCGTACGTCCCGAGACCCCAGAGGTGCCGGGCGTCCCTGATCTCGGCCTCTCCGTCCTTTACGTAGAGGTAGACTGGTCTCTCAGACGCTCCGAGCACCACTATCCCGTCGAATCCAGCCCTCCTCAGCTTGCAGCCGAAGAACCCTCCCGAGGTGGACTCGCCCCACCCGCCTGTGAGGGGGGAGATCGCAGTGACAGCGTGCCTCCCCGACGAGGGAGCCAGCGTCCCGGTCAGAGGACCCGCCATGAAGGTCAGCACATTCGCTGGAGAGAGGGGATCGACCTGCCGCCCGTCCAACAACCTCCAAGTCAGGGCCGCGGCCAACGACGCTCCGCCAACGTACGCACGAAGGATCTCATCGTCTAGCTCCTTGGCCTTAGCCTCCCCTCGAGACAGGTCCACGAGCAGGATTCTCTTGTGGTACCCGTTCTCCATAGCGTGCGGGGATGCCGCAGGTCACCATAAAAAGTGGAGAGGAGGGTTATTGGGGCCGCCATTGGGGGCTCAAGCAAGCTGGTGCCCGGGTTGGCCAAATACTGGGTTGTGCGTGGAACAGCAATCTACCTGTTCGACCAGAAGCTCCATCGCGACATCTTTTTGCTAGGGCAGCCTTAGCCGACCGGCAGTCGGCACAACGGCGGCCTGGATGCTTAAGTCTGTGTGCAGCTTAAGTCCCACTGTGTGCTATACGGCGTGCCCTTCGTGACGATCCTCCAAAGCATCAAAGTGTGTTTCTAACTGCCGCCCCAGGACGGCGTGGACCGGTCGGCCTTTCATTCCAGTGCTGGGGTGATTGGACTCCAGTGGCTGGTCGCAGGCTCCCGCGCCCAATTTTCGGAGGACGCATTTGCACAGATGAGGCGCACAGAGCCTTTCGCTGTACCCCCCGTGCAACATCCAGTTCGCCTATAAAGCAAAACCTGCAAGTCGCTAAATCCAAGTAGCTAGCTTTACATGTTTAGCGTGCTTATTTTAGAGTTGAATCTAGCAGGCCGATCAGCTAGGCATCGGGGCCCAGAAGCGTCCGGGGTTCGCAAAAATGCCGCAAGCAATAGCAGACCCAGACGAAATACGACGCTTCGCGATGAACCTCAAGAGGTTCAACGAAAACCTGCAGAACCAGCTCGGCACCCTCTACGCTCAGCTTCAAAACCTGGGTTCAACCTGGCGCGACCAGGAGCATCACAAATTCGTAGAAGAGTTTGAGCAGACGATGCTGGTGTTGAGGAAATTCATAGAGGCCTCTGAGCGGCACATTCCGTTCCTGCTCAGAAAGGCTGAGCGGCTGGAAGAGTACTTGCAGCAGCGCTGAAAGCAGACGCAAGGTGGCAACCTAGTCGGGCCTGGTACCGTGCGGCGAGCACAGGTTCGATCGACTGAGGCGATCGAAGAGTTCAAGAACTCTGTGCTGAACTTTTGTGATCGGGTCAAGGATGCGCTGACCGGCATCGAGCTTGATGCGCAACGGGTGCTGAACTGGCTGAGCCATGAGTTGCCGCTGTACTGGAAACGTGAGCTTAGGGAGCGCGAAAAGAGGCTCAGCGAAGCGCGGGCTGAACTGGCCAGGCGCAAGCTTGCGGCAGTAACCGGCAACACGGTCGATCTGATACAGCAGCAGAAAGCCGTCAAGGCCGCTCAAATGCAGGTCGAGGAGGCTCAACGCAAGCTCAAGATCC
>JAVCBV010000063.1:0-3083 GCA_037917695.1 Thermoproteota archaeon
GCCGAGTTCTGAACCTGTCCAGGCCGTACTCTCCATCTTCCAGCCTCCTGAGCCTCAACACGTTGGCCCCCAGGAATCTGGCCACGAACTCCTCCTGGGGGTCAGAGACGACTTCCTCAGCTGGCCCCTCCCGGAGTATCCTCCCCTCCCTCATCAGGGCCAGTCTATCCGCGATGGTAAGCGCCTCTGCCTGGTCGTGGGTGACGTGGACGGCTGTGAAGCCCCTCTCGGCGTGGAGCCTCCTTAGTTCCCAGAGGAGGTCCTCTCTGAGCCTGGCGTCTAAGGCGCCAAAGGGCTCATCCAGCAGCAGCACAGCAGGCTCAGGGGCGAGGGCTCTGGCCAGGGCTACCCTCTGCTGCTGACCCCCCGAGAGCTGGTGCGGGTACCTGTCCTCGAGCCCATCAAGCCTGAGCAGCTCTATATACTCCCTAGCCCTAGCTCTGGCCTCATCGCTCGACACACCGCGAGCCTCCAGGCCAAAGGCTACGTTCTCTAGTACTGTCAAGTGCGGGAAGAGGGCGAGGTCTTGGAACACCATGCCCACGTTCCTCTTCCTCGGTGGTAGGTCTGTCATATCCCTGCCGTCAAGCAGCACAGAGCCGGAGTCAGGCCTCTCGAGACCCGCTATCACTCTGAGCATCGTCGTCTTGCCGCATCCGCTGGGCCCCAGCACGGCCGTTATCAAGCCATCTGGCACGGTCAGGTCGACGCGGTCCAGCGCGACGACCCTCCCGAACCTCTTCACGATCCCCTTCAGCTTGACCTCAACCACTTCATCCTCCCCTCCACGAACCCCTTGGCCCAGAGCGCGGCCCAGGTGAGGAAAGTGATCAGAGCGGACGAGGCAGCTGCCTCCTGGAACCTTCTGACCCCGGCGTACCTCAGCGCCGCCACGGTGAGGGTCTGCGTGCGAGGGTCTGAGAGCAGGGCTACTGCGGCCGTCTCGGAGAGGGACATGGCCAGCGAGTAGAACGCTGCGGCTAGCACTGCGGGCATAGCGGCGGGCAGGAGCACTCTGAAGGTGGCGTCGAGCCTGCTGAGCCCGAGCGTCTCGGCGGCGTCCACTAGGCTCTCCGAGAGCCCTGAAATTCCGGACTCTATGGCCCTGATTGCAAAGGGCGCTGCTATCAATGCGTGACTTCCAGCTATGAGGACCCATCCGGGCAGGTCTAGCTTTACTCCTAGAGCGTACATCCCTAGGGCGGCCGTAATCGACGAAGTGCCGAGAGGAAGCGTGGTCATTAGGAGGGCCACGGATCGAGCCCTCGGGGCCGCCGCAGAGATGAGAGAGGCTGCGGTGAGCGTCAAAATCGCTGTGATTGTGGCGAAGAAGAGGCTGTTCAGCAGGGCCGAGATTGGAGCCGACCCCAGCGATGGATCGTGGCTGAGAGACAGCACTCTGGCGTAAACGCTGGGGTCGAATCTGTCGGTAAGAGGGTCGAATAACGACCTCGCGAACAGATATTCGACAGGATACAGAGCGACCAACGCACACAGGTAACCATAAGACGCCAACAGGTAGGGCAGCAGGCCTGATAGAGGCTTCCTCCTTCGCACCTCCCTTGATATGGCCCCCGGAACTCCCCTCAGGGCTACGAGGGCTACGGCCATGGTGACCCCCATCTGCAGAAGGGCAGCCGCGGAGGCTCTCTCTGGATCTAGGAACACTTTGTAGAGAGAGTAGATCTCGACCTCAAGCGTCCTGTACTTCGGACCTCCGAGCAAGAGAGGGATCGCGAAGCTGGTGAAGCTCAGCGCGAAGGTAAGCGTGAACCCAGACACCACTCCCCTGAGGGCAAGCGGGAGGACCACTCGAGTGAACCTCCTGATCGGACTGGCCCCTAGAACTTCAGCAGCCTCCTCCAGCCTGACGCCGACAGTCGCGAGGGCAGATGATATCATCTGAGAGCAGACGCCGAAGTTGAAGTAGGCGTGCGACAGCACTATGGCTGGCCAACCGCTCGGCACGAAGCCTGCCCTAGTCAGTAAGAGGAAGGCCAGAGCGACAGAGATCGTCGGGAGCGTGAAAGGCAGAGTAGTTAATGTCTCGACCACACTCCTCCCGGGGTAGTCGTAGGTCGCGTTGAGGTAGGCGAGAGGGAGCGCGGCCAGTACGGCGAGTCCCGCGCTGATGATGGCCTGCAGGAAGGAGAACTTCAGGGCTCTCAGCACCACGGGGTCTCTCAACACGTGAGGAACCAGCCTGACCCCTGACGCCATTAGGGCTCCAGCCGTGACGGCCCAGAGGAAAAACAGCAGGGCGGCGGCGAGGAGGGCCGGCGCCCACTCAGCCCTCCTGCCGCTCACCCTCAGCCCCTCCCCGATGGCCTAAGAGCCGACGGCCCTGCGCCACTCGTCCAGCCACGTCTTCAGGTTGGCCGCGATCTCCTCTGGACCCAGCACCTGGTTCATCAGCTTGACCTCAGCCGGGTCGATCGCGTAGTTCACGTACTCTGGCGGCAGCTCCACGAGCTTGTTCGCTGGGTACATCCAGTTGTTCAGGGGTATCAGCCTCTGAACTTCAGGGCTCAGGAAGAACTCAATAAACTCCTCTGCCAGCTCCCTGTGTGGAGCGCCCTTCACGAGCCCTATGCCCTCTATCTGGAGCCAGCCCCACGGCTCTCCTTGGTAAGTGATCAGAGCGGCCTTGTACCTGGTCTCCTGGTAGAAATGGTAAGAGTAAGCGCCGTCCGTGCCGTAGCTCACCACGATAGGCCTGCCCTGGGCCTCGTCGAGGAACACGTTGTAGGCGTCCCCCCAGCTACCCGCGACGAGGAGGCCGTTCTGCACGGCCTGGGTCCACCATTCTCTCCAGTCTCCCCCCGTCAGCTTGTAGTAGGCGATCTGCCAGAGCAGGAAGCTGATTCCGGTGCTGCTGAGAGTGGGATCTTCAGCCACAAGTTTGGAGGCGTACTCTGGCCTGGCCAGGTCCTCGAAGGTCAGACCGGTCATCTCCTGGTCGGATATCCGCTGGCTGTCGTAGACCAGCGCTATGAGTCCGTAGTCATAGGGGACGACGTGATGCGTCGGGTCGAGAGAGCTGACAAGCCAATCGTGTATCTGATCGATGTTCTCAGGCGTGT
>JAVCBV010000026.1:0-3073 GCA_037917695.1 Thermoproteota archaeon
CTTCTACCCCGAGGAGGTCAGAGCCGCGGGCCCGGTGGATGGGATCCGCGCAAAAGTGCTGGCTGTGTCCAGATCAAGGTCGGCCTTCAGGATTAGGGCATCGGTCTCAGGAGAGGAAGTGGAGCTGGTGCTGCCAATCGCCCCTAGAGGCAGGGAGATCTACTTCAGGCCAGCAAAGCTGAGATTGCTCAGGGGATAGGTCTCCGGCTGGCTACCGCAGGAGCCAACCCGCGTGCTCCAGGCTAATTTGATCACCGTAGAATGTTAACATTTTGGACTGAGTCTATGAAGAAGATGCCTTTACATTTATGTTTGTTAGATTTATATCTATTCGTATTTGTTTGCCGGCCCAAGGGGGCGAAAACCCTTGGCGGAGACGAAGACCATCCTTGTGTACGTCCTCCTCTTTATCATCGGCATTGGCGGAAATGTGAGTGGGGGGTAGCTACAGGCGTCGCGAAATTAGCATTTCACGACTTAAGGCCCCATCATGCTTGGATGCGATCAGCCAGCCGACCAGTGGGCGCTCTTCCCCCGTAGCACAGGGGCTTCTCGTAGGCTCGCTCCCACCTCCCAAGGAGTTCCCCACCTGCGAGCATCTCCTATCCTCCTCAATGTACTCTCTGGGAATGTAGGCTAGGAAGTGCGGCAAGTCTGGCTCCAAGACTCCGTAGTCTCTAATCTCGCCACCTGCTTCTCGAGGAGCCTCTCCAGAGGGAAGCAATGCATCTCGATGTGGGCTTCCTGAGCCTTTGAGGGCTTTGTCGCTAAGCCTCCACGACTTCCTCCAGCTTAATCAGCACGGCTCCGGCTGAGAGCATCTCCCTGATGGCCCTCTCGCTGTCGCCCGGGTTAACGTCAACCCCTCTGATTGCATCCTCCAAGACGAAGACCTCAAACCCCAGCCTAAGGCCGTCCAGCACCGTTGCCCTAACGCAGTAATCGGTGGCGACCCCTCCGACGAAGAGCCTCCTCACCCTCAGAGCCCTGAGGCCCTCCGCCAAGTCGGTGCCCTCAAAGCCCGAGTAGGCCTCCTTGTCAGGCTCAGTTGCCTTCGAAACTATGATCGCGTCCTCAGGCAGCCTGAGGTCTGGGTGGAACTCCGCTCCAGGAGTCCCCTGTACGCAGTGAGGGGGCCAGGGGCCCTTGGGCTTGAAGCTCACGTGATCCGGTGGGTGCCAGTCTCTGGTCGCGATTATTGGCCTTCCCAGCCTTGAGAAGATCTCTATGTAGGAGTTCAGGGTCGGGACGACCTCGTCACCCTTGGGAACCGGCAGAGCCCCTCCCGGCATGAAGTCTCTCTGCACATCCACGATTATGAGGGCCGAACCCTTGATCACAGCCACCCTGCCCACCGCAACCCCCTGAGAGGGGGGTTAACGCGTGTGACCGTTTTAATCTAATCCCTCCAAGACTTTCGGGAGTTCATCGTGGAATGCGCCCGGGAGTCCAGGGAGGGTGTGCCACCACGTAGACGAGTACCTCGCCGGAGGGATAAGGGGGCAAGGGGTTATAATGACGCTAGAACTCGCTCCTGGGTGAGCCGAGGCTCAAAGGAGGTGTCTTCGATGGAAGGTGAGGCCTCAGATGCACAACGATTCCCAGAGAAGCCCAAATTTAGCTTCAAGGAGGCTACAAACATTCAGAGATTCCATGTTCTCACTGAGCTTCGATCTTGGAGGCCTGTTGGCCGGAGGGATCCTCGAGAGTTTCACCGAGCTGGCCCTTAGACGGCCATGGTGCATAGCCCTCTACCCCATAGTTCTGACTGGGAGGGGGGCTCTGAACGGCGTTGGAGCTGCTAGGATCTCGACTGGGCTTCATTTGGGTACGATAAAGCCGTCCTTCAGGAGAAACACTATTTACTATTACTCCGTCCTCGCGTCGCTGACAACGCTCTCCCTCCTCCTGAGCACCCTAATGGGGCTCCTCTCCTGGCTCTTCACACGTTCTAGCTTCGGTGAGCTTCCTCTAATACTCTCAACGGCCATATCCTCACAAACGATAACTATTATACTCACACTCCCGGCCACATCTCTCATCGGCCGTGAATCGTTCAGGAGGGGGCTAGATCCCGACGCGGTGATCTACCCAACGACGTCAACGATAGCCGACGTGTGGGCTACTTTATCATACATAATCTCCCTCAATCTGGCTTTCAGTGAGTTGGGGACAATCGCCCTCCGATTGATCTCCATCGCTACCGTGCTGTTCACGCTAATGGTCGTGATCCTCTTCCACGGGGAGAGGGAGTTCAGGACCACTTTAAGGGAGTCGTTCCTCATGGTGACAGTGGTCACGTTAATCTCTAGCATTTCAGGCCTCTCCCTCTCCTCAGCTAGGGAGGTCATAGAGAGCACACCGGGGATACTTACCGTGTATCCCGCGGTGATAGACACCATAGGCGACTGCGCCGCTATTTTCGGGTCAATCTTGACTACAAGACTGTTCATAGGTTCGATGAGGCCAGCTTTCAATGAGCTGAGATCTATTTATGGAGAACTCGCTCAGATATGGTGCGCGGGACTCATTTACTTCCTGATTTACGGCTCGATAGGTTTCTCAATCGGGGGCAAAATCAATACACTCACAATACCTCTGCTCGTCTACGTTACCATCCTCCCAATCGTCATCATTTTCGCCTTCTCCCTAGCTATCTTGACGTTCAGGAGGGAACTCAACCCCGATAACTTCGTAATACCCTTCGAGACGACCTTGACAGATACGACCTCAACCGTGGTGCTGGCTGCCCTCCTCCTGACCCTCCACTAATACAAAGCCCCTGAACAAACTCCAATCCCCTCTCACGTCCACACGGCCTATCCTGAGCCGTCCTCCATGAAGTGAGGATGCGTAGCCTCCCCAAGCTCAGAGCGTCGGAGATCTCAAGGGAGTTCGCGGGAAGATAACAAGGGAGCTCATTCGCCCTCAAGGACGAGGCCGCGTTCTTCAAGCCTTTTAAAGCGCTTGTAGTTCTTAGTCAGCAGTTTCATCCCCTCGCCCTGATAACTTCATTCAAAAGTTCGTCTAGGAAGAGGCTCCACTCCTCATTACCCTTGAACCTCTCCAGCCT
>JAVCBV010000023.1:0-3066 GCA_037917695.1 Thermoproteota archaeon
GTCCCGCCTGGGTGGTCGCGTGCAGGGACTCTCAGGCGGCCGGCATTTTGGACGCCCTCAGGTCAAGGGGCGTCGATCTAGTGTGGGAGGGAGTGCGTGAGGTCAGCCCACGGATCGACATGAGGTGCGAACTTGAGACGAAGCTCGTTGTGCCGCTCCCAGATGGCTTAAATCACACTCTCAGTTCGGGAGGGTGAGTTTTGAGGGGGCTTGCCGGCTTCTTAGCCGTCTTGATCGTCACTCTTTCCGTCATTGGAAGCCCCCGGCCTGGGGAACTTGATCCGCCGGCTGTGGATGCGGCCTTGGCCCAGACTGCGGCCTGGCTGGAGGTCGAGGCAACGCTGTACAGGCTCATGATCTACCTTAGGTGCGAGCTGGATAGGTGGATGGCCCAGACGAATGGAGTCAACGTGAGAGAGATCGATCTGCCGGACATCGAACTGGGGGATTGGTCGGATCTTGTCGCGGAATCTGCTAGGACTGAGTCGGCGTCTGAGCTCTCTGCCGCGGCAAAGGTCGAGTTGAGGAGGAACCCAGGGTCTGGTGGGCTCAGCAGCGAGCTGAACGGCGCATTCAATGGGGGGACGGCGGAGGGCGCTATCAGGGTTGTGGGCCAGCTGAACGTGACGGTTGGAGTCAAGCGGGGGCTCGCAGAGGCCCAGGCTAGAAGGAGCTTCTCTTTCATAGTTGTCCACCCCCTGAGGTATTACACCATTTTAGACGCGCACGAGGAGGCCGCCGAGCTTGTGGGAGCCATCGCCGACGAGCTTGTGTACAATCTGGGTTACCTGACCTCTGAGGAGGAGGTCGTGGAGGGGGCGGACGAAGCCGTCAGGCTTGCGATTGATAAGCTGAGAGAGGTTGAGAGAGTTCTTGCTCAGAAATACGGACAGGAGGGTGTGAAGGTCTGGTTCGAGATCTCCGAGAACGGAACCTCCGTGGAAGAGTTCCAGAGGGGGGACTACAAGGAGGTCGTGATCAGAACGCAGCTCGTGGTAAGGGTCTGGGCTGAGGACCCTGACGTTGAGTACTGGTGGCTGGAGAGGCGAAAAGGCTGGGCTTGCTTCTCAGAGCTGGGAGTTAACGTGGTGACTGTAGGGTTAGTAGATGCGGAGGGTGGAGTGTGAATGCTCGGACCGTCTCTTCCCTCAAATAACCCATTTGTCGAGGAGTTGAGCGAAATCCTGAGCGGGCTTCTGGAGTTACTCGCTCAAGGGGTGCTGCTTGCGGCCGACCTCTCAAGGAAGGCTCTACCAGTCCTGCTCACTCTTGCGATAATGACGAGGGTTCTCTCGACAGCGTTGGAGGTCGAGATCGACTGGCTCCAGAGGTTGCTGATCTGGCTCTCTGCGCTGGCTGCCATCCTTGCCTTCGGAGGGGGCCTGCTAGCCTCTGCCCTCCTGGGGCTGGCCTCGTAACTTTCCCAATCCGCTCGGCGTTTCTCAGGCTGTGCGTATTCTTGTTGAATGAGGCATCAGGGGAACTCAAAGCCCGCGGGCCTCACCTGCCCCGTAGATGGGAACCCTCTGCTGAACGAGGGTGGACTGCTCGTCTGCAGGGCCTGCGGCAGGGTGTGGGGACCAGAGGTTGTGGGGATCCGAGGTGGGCTGAATGGAGGAGCGTTAGACTCGAAATCCAAGCGAGTCATCAACATGGTGGCCAATGCTCTAGAGGTGCCAGAGGCCGTCAGGAGAGCTGGAGAAGAGCTGATGTCCCTCTACCTGTCGAAGATCGGCGGGAGGGCTTCCCTAACTCTTGCCGCGGCCTGTCTGGTAGCCGCTGGCCGGAGGCTGGGTTATCCAATCCCAACGACAGAGGCCCTAGAGTGCCTTCGCTCGCTTACAGTGAGGGGCGTGAGACCAGCTAAGATCATGAGGAGCTTGGAGGCTGTTCAGGCCTTGATAGGAGTGCTTGGAGACGCCGATCCAGGCTTCTACGTGAACTCCATTCTCAGGCTCCTCTGCAGGTCAGGGATCGACTTGGGCGAGAGGGTAGAGCACGTCAGGTTCCTGGCGATGAACTTGCTTAGAGAAGCCGAGGAGAGAAACAGGTACCTATTGGTTGGGAGGAACCCGAGGCACCTGGCAGCAGTAGCCGTGCTTTTGGCCCTGGAGAGGGCTGGGGTGCCGCTCAGAGTGAAGGATGGGGCCCAGATGCCGTTCAAGGCGCTCCTGAGGACGCTAGGCCTGGGCAAGAGCAGGTGGAAGGAGACCGCGGGGCTCCTAGATCCAGGGCGATATGGCAGTTATGGCAGCGGCGAGGTAGGCAGAACCGAAGTGGCGAGACCTCCTGACGGCTTGAAGGAGGCAGGCCAACGCCAGCCCGATCCACGGAGTGAGGCCCAAGATTGGTGTGAGGGCGATGGCCAGCTTGAGGTCCCCACCCCCGATGCCAAGCCTGTGTATAAGCAGTGCGGGAAGCACCGATAGCAAAGTCAGCGACGCGACGACGCTGGCCGGGGCACCTGAAAGGAGCGAGCCCATCACATTCACCACTAGGAATGAGGCGTTGAGGAGATTGGGTACTCTTCCGGTTCTAGCATCGATGGCCGCCGCGAGCCAAGCCTCAGCTATTCCAAGCAGAGCGAGCCAGCTCAATTCAAACACCGAGCGTTAGCATCAGCGTATGAGCGGCCAGCGCAGACAAAGGGGAGAGAACCAGCCAACGCGGGTCGTCTCCAACCTCTGAGAGTACTAACGCTGAGAATCCGAGGCACGTGATTGCGAGTGGGAGCTCTGCGTGAGTCTTCGGGTCTCCTAACGCTTGAATAAACAGAACTGCCCTGCCCATTATCATGGCGGACGCGCTTATGACGGCGGACAGGAGCCTACATACCCTCCTGTGCCACCGCAGCATTGCCTCCCTCTCACGCTCGACTTGGCGGATCACTCGCGCAGAGGCGGCGGCGTGCCTCAGGAGTCGACCAAGCTCCCTCGGCTCCGCTTCGCTAAGGAGGATGTGCGCCAGAGGCGAGTCTCTCCCGAACACCTTCGATACCTCGTCGAGCCCCCTGGCTAGGTTCCCTTCGACGGAAATTATGTTGGCAGCCTTCCTGAGCTCGTGATT
>JAVCBV010000076.1:0-3064 GCA_037917695.1 Thermoproteota archaeon
CCGCTAGGGCATCCTCCAGCACAGATAGGGCGATCCCGAAGTTTGCCAGCCTCTCCTTACCCAGCTTCTTGAGTTCCAGGACGAAGTACTCGTTTGAGGCCACCATGAGGGCCACTATCACCAGAGGCGTCGGACCGTCGAACGCCGAGGATAGAAGGTAGAGGAGGCTGAGGAGTATCGCCGCCTCGATGGTGAACATGATGAAGAGCCTCTCCTTCTCGGCGAGGAAGGTCTGCATGTCCAGCTCCAAGCCAGCGATGAACACGATTAGCGCGGCAGCCAGGGGAGCGATGTTCAGGAGGCTCTCGTGAGCCCTTATCCCAAACAGCAGGGAGACGAGGGAAGCAAGCATCACGGCTGGGAGTATGACGACTGCCCTCCGTTTGGCGTAGATCAGCGCCAGCAGCGAGGCCACTCCCAAGTGGATAATGGGACCCTGCTCCCTGACCAGCTCTGCTAAGCTAAGCATCAGCCGCCGCGCGGCATACGGGTGTTAAAAATGTGGCTGGATGAGTTCTCGCGAGGCTGCCATGAGCTGGGTAGGTCTGCCTAGATACGATTGCGGGCTCTGCGGGGCTCCGTCGTGCACCTCAGCCGCGAGGCTGATGGAGGCCAGGGAGCTGCCGAGAGATGCATGTCCCTTCACATCGGCGCACGCCGTCCAGCCGTGGATAGCGCAACCCGCTCCCGTGAGGATAATCAAGCCCTGCCCATCAAGGCCCTCGCTTGCCGAGGTCGTGCTCGTTGTGACTCCTCCTGAGAGCAAGTTTCGGCCTCTTGATCCAGATGTGCTCCAGGCCTCGCTCCCCGTCCTCGGCTTTAGGGTCAGACCTGCCCTCAGGGGCCAGATGGTGATCGGGGAGAGGGAGGACCTGAGGGTCAACGCGTTCATAACGGGCAAAATCACTCTCAGGTCTGAGCAGGGCGCGGAGAGAGCCAGGGCGGAGGTCCCAAGTCTGCTCAGGGCGATAGCTCCAGCGCTGGTTTGTCAGGCAACGGGCTTCTCAGAGGCTGAGGTTGCGGCGGGCTGGGCCGGACCGAACCATCAGGTTCTCTGCAGGACTGCAGAGGTGTTCTCCGAGGCTGAGATCGCAGTGAGAGGGATCCCGGCTAGAAAGGCTCTAGAGGAGAAGCCCGAGGCGCTGGAGCTGCTTAGGTCCATGGCTTCGCTTGATGAAAGCGACGCTGAGGAGGTTTTGGAAGGAGGACTCTCCCTTCTGCTAGAGGGAGACACACTGGGGCTGTGGCTCTCTGGAGTCGCGCTCGAGGTTCTCAGGGCCCTGAGGAACGACCCCGGTAGGAACCACTGCGAGGACCTCGCCGCCGTGCTGAAGGGACGCAGCGTGCCGAGGGGGCCTCTAGAAGAGGCGATTGAGGCGGGGGAGAGAGACAGAGTGAGACCTGCCCTCGCAACATTACACCTAATTGATGCCATGGAGGTCGCAATTTGACGAATGCCGATGGTTAGATTGCCTCATCGGCGCCTAGGTCGCAAACTTGTTTATAGGGTCCCAAGAGGTTGATAGGAAGCGAGATGTTAGCATCTGGGCGCGTCCGCCCCCTGCTGCTCCTGTGCCTGCTGGGGCTGCCAACACCGCTCCTGATTGCCGGGGACTCCTCTGCGTGCGGTCTGCACGAGTTCCCAGGTGGCGTGGGCCTCTGGTTCACAATCACGACCCCGTCCGCCTACCCGCCCTTCTCGGAGGCCTATCCAGATCAGCTGGCGTACCCCCTAGACGACGATCTGATTGAGCCAGACTACCTCCTAGTGCCGAGGGGCCTCGTGATAGAGGAGGAGGTCGTCTATACGTGCCCAGCCTGTCCAGGCATGGGGGCCCAGACCTGCAAGTTCCCGAGCGTTGTCTACAGCCTCGGCGCCAAGATAGGCCACACCTCACTCGACGGAGTCTTCTTCGCCGACCTAGACGGAGTCACGTGGATTCACGAGTACAACGACGCCGACACCCCCACCGTGACCTACGAGAGCGTCGTCGTCAGGTACTCGGACTCCTCCTTCTACAGGAATGGCGTGACCGCCGACCCCGAGGTCAATGCAACCGACATCTACACCGGGAGCGACGTTAAGTACTCGCTGAACAGGCCCGGGTTCTTCATGGCTTTCACCGCGTCTGAGACGGTCACCTCTACGATCCTTCGAGAGGGAGACAAGTACTACGTCCCATTCCTTGGATACTGGATCGAGGTAAGCTCCATAACACTCACTGGGGCCCAGCTGATAATAAGAGACGCAGACCTTGAGATAGTAACGCTCCTCAGCTTGGAGTACAAGGCCCAGCCGGGCGGCAAGGTGAACCAGCTCTTCATCTACCTCAACGACATGGGAGGGAATAGGCTCAGTTCCCGGGCGCGGTGGGGAGGACGGCCGGTACCCATGATCTTCTTCCTCCACGTCTACAGGGTCGACGCTGACCACGACTACATGGAGGTCCTCCTCAGCAGCCCCTGGATTGACACCCAGGCCTTCGAGCGAATCGACTTAGATGGAGATGGCTACGTCGACGTGACGGACCTCGAGGAGTCATGGCCATCTGACGCAGATACGTCCAGCTTCGACTGGTGGATCCAGTACACCTCCGATGGTCCCTACTTCGTCGGCTACGTATGGCTGGATGGGGTCAGGAGGGGACCATTCGCGGTAAAGGCCGAGAGCTGGGAGGGATTCGGGAGGATCTACGGTGTGACCTCTTACACGTGGGCATACGGCGACCCGGTAACCGTGCACGACCCGGTGTGGTACGTCGTCACCGAGAACGGCACCTGGCCGGTTGGGGAGGAGAGAACCTACGGGGGCATCTCGTTCGCGCTGACTTCGGTCGAGGTCCAGACCTCCGACTCTGGGCTGACCTGCTGCGGTGCAAACTGCACTACCTGGAGCATGTTCGGTCTCTACAAGTTCAAGCCAGCCTTCTGCTTCCACCAAGATTGCGAACTCGACGACGAAGTCGGCTTCCTGCACATCTCATCCACCTACGCTCTCAGGACGCTGGACACGTGGCACTGGCTCACCGGCACTCAGGTGCCTATCAGGTACTGCGGATGCACC
>JAVCBV010000077.1:0-3052 GCA_037917695.1 Thermoproteota archaeon
TTTTACCGCGGCGGCTGGCACCAGCCTTGCCCTCCCCTTCCTGTCCCGGGCTGTTTACACCCGGGGACAGCCGCCCTCAGCGGGCGGCACGCGGGCTCACTCCGTCACGCTTTCGCGCATTGCAGAAGTTTCCCGCCTGCTGCGCCCCTTAGGGCCTGGGCCCTTGTCTCAGTGCCCATCTCCGGGCTCCGGCTCCCACCGCCCGCACCCGTCTTAGGCTAGGTGGGCCGTTACCCCACCTACTACCTGATAGGCCACGGTCCCATCCTGGGGCCTCAGCGGGGCTACCCCCCCGCCTACTTTCGGAGCAGGGACATTCCAGTACCCTGCTCCTATCCGGGATTAGCCTCAGTTTCCCGAGGTTATCCCGGTCCCCAGGGTAGGTTGACCGTGTATTACTGAGCCGTGCGCCGCCAGGGGCAGGATTGGCCCCCAGCCGACTTGCATGGCTTAGTGCGAGCCCGCTAGGGGTCCCCTCCGGCAGGATCAACCGGTCTCTAGAGCGGCCGCAAGGCCTCTCTCCTTCTGCCCTGCCTCTATACGCGGGGCATCCGGACTCTCTCGAGCGCGAGGGATCGGGCACAGGCCCTTTTCCTCGCGCTCACATGGCTAGAGTTATCGTCACTTGTCGCCGCGACCGGAATCGCGGGGTCCTCAAGCGGTCAGGGGGTCACCCTTCACCCCTCGGACCCGCGACCGGGATGTCGCGGCAAGCCTATGGTGTCGGCCCAGCTATTTAAGGTTTATCGGAAAACTCCTCTAGGTCAGTAGGGCCTCTAGGACGGCTTTAGAGGTGTGCAGCCTATTCTCCGCCTGATCGAAGGCCACAGACTTGGGGCCGTATGCAACGTCCTCTGTTATCTCCTGACCCAAGAACCAAGGCTGGCAGTGCATGACTATCGCTCTCTCGGAGGCATGCGACAGGAGCTCGCTGTTCACCTGGTAGGGCGGGAAAACCTTCATTCGCTCTTCCACATCCTCCACTCCCATCGAGACCCAAGTGTCGGTGTATATGACATCGGCCCCGTGCACGGCCCTCACGGGATCTTCGTAGATCTCTATGGTGGCTCCGGTCTCTGCCGCGATCTCCATAGCCCTGTTGACTATGCTCCTATCTGGCCAGTAGTTCTTAGGCGCGGCCACGGCGTGGTCATACCCCATCAGGGCTGAGGCCAGCATTAGGCTGTGACTGGTGTTTGCGGCGCCGTCGCCGACGAAGACGACCTTGACCCTCTCCTCCCCAAACCTCTCCACTATGGTCATCATGTCTGCTAGAGCCTGAAGCGGGTGGAAGCGGTCGCTCAGCATGTTGATGACCGGGACGTCGGCCCACTTCGCCAGCTCCTCGAGGGTCTCGTGCTTCTTCACTCTGGCCGCTATGGCGTCGACGTACCTGCTGAGAACAGTTGCAGTGTCCCGCAGGGTCTCACCCCTAGAGATCTGCAGGGCCTCGACTGGGAGCGTGAGGAACTCAGCCCCGAGGTGGTGGGCGGCCGTGGCCATGGAGACCCTCGTTCTGGTGCTGGGTTTCTCAAAGATGCCAGCGACTACCATGCCCTCGAGCGGCCGACCGGCCACCAGGCCGCGCTTGTACGCAATGGATCTGTCAACGAGGGCTCTGAACTCTTTGGGGGTCAGCTCGGAGAGCGTCAGGAAGTCCCTACCTCTCAGGCGTCGGAGGTCCCATCCCCACTTCAAGCTTGCTCACCGACGACCACTCGCATATGTATAATTTAACGAGATTTGGCCCCCTTCCTTCCCCTCCCCTCCTGCGCAATCGCCTGGGTCAGCTGAGCCTCTATCTGCCTTAGAGTGGCCTGAACTCTCCCAAGCTCCTGTCTAGCCTCCTCTAACATCTTGGAGAGTTCCTCCTTGGCCATCTCCGGGTTCATCTCAGCGTAGATGTTGCCTCCGATGTTCACTAGGACCTTGTCCGCCAGGGCTTCAGGCACTCTGATGAGCAGGAACGAGCCGATGGGGAGCAGAAACGGGCCTATCTTCCCTTCCTCAGCCTTCGCTCGCTCCAGGACGGTAAGCGTGTCGATTGCACCTTGGAGGTCTGCGATCTGCACTGCCAGCCTGTTGCTCGTGTCCGCGAGGGCTTGATACATGGCTTGCAGCGTCCCCAAGTCGATCTGCCTAGATTCCCTACTCTCGCTCAAAGCCGATCCCCGGAGAAACGTAGCCAGATAGTTAAAGGTTAAGGCTCAATCCTGAGGGCTTCGGCGATGACGTCGATCTCGAGGGGGGTTGTGGGATAGCCCACGAGCGCGCCACGCTCGTTTGCCAGCATGCCAGTCCTCACGTAGTGAACTCCGTCGTTCACGGTTCCCCTTAGGGTCTCCACGCTGAGAACCTCTGAGATCAGGTCAACCTCCTCGTCTGATGCAGTTGGAGAGATGAGGGCTCCCTTGTTCGTCGCTACTGCGAGAGAGCCCACGACGCCAACGCCTCCTATCGTGCCCCTCCTCACGGGCACTCCGAGGGCCCTCCTGATCAGCTCCAACTCAGAGTCCCTGAACTCGGGGTGGACCACGGCTCCATAGCTGTTGGCCAGGACTGTGTTCCCCAGCGCGGTCAGCCTCACGTCTAGAACCTCAACGGGGATGCCGGACCCCTCAAGCGCCTCCATCTCATCGACCTCGACGATGCTAGGCACTATGAGCCTCTCAGAATTGCCGGCCAGAAAAACTCCAATGAGCCTGGACCTGTAGAGGCTGAGTTCGACGGCTCTGGCGCCCAGTACCTCCCTGACCTGGGACTTGAATCGCTCAGGAGCGCCGCGTGGCACGAAGCTTACGTTACCCACGACTCGTGCGAATATCCCCAAGCCGGGGCTGCCGTCTAGCTTGGCGCGCTCTATCGGCAAGGCAGCCCCTCACCTCGAGGGGCCAACGTTCGCCACCTTCTCCTCTCTGTCAACCCTGACGTAGATCCTAAGGACCCTTGGGGGATTGCCGGCGCCTCTGCTCCAAATGAGTTCGTTGAGTTCTGGGTCTATCCTGATAATGTATTCGTCGTCGAGCCTCATCCTCCTGCGGACCTCCGCCTC
>JAVCBV010000105.1:0-3005 GCA_037917695.1 Thermoproteota archaeon
GCGGATCAAGCTGCACTCACTCGACCTAATCCCGCTGGGCCTGATTGCAGCCCACTCAATCCTGCTGTTCGTTAACAGGCAATACCTGCCGCTCTCCTACGACACACCATATCACCTCCTCATGGGCAAGATGTTCTCGGACTTTGGAGGCGTAGTGCTGTGGGACTACTACGAGTACGCCCCCGTGGGGAGGCCGCACCTCTACCCTCCACTGCTGCACATCCTGATATGGTCGACTCACGCTCTGACCAGTCTGGACTTTGTGTCCGTCGGCAGGCTCATCGCCCTGGTACAGTACCCTGCGTCGCTCCTCCTATCTTGGATTGCCGTCAGGCTGATGTTCGGCCCCGAGGTAGGGGCTGCGTACATAGGCCTGCTCTCTGCCGACTCTAGGTTCTGGACGTGGCAGCTGACTGTAGCCCCCACAGCCTTCATAATGGCCCTCTACACGCCGTTCCTCTACTTCTTCACCAAGAAGAAGGTTCTCCCTTCCATCCTCCTCATGACGGCCTTCCTCTACTCCCACCTCGGCCTCCCATACGTAATCCTCTTGTCCATGGTAGTTTCCGCTCTTCTAGCCTATCCAATCGACGGGGGTTACCTCAGGCAAGCAGTCAAGGTATCCGCAGCATCTCTGCTCGCGTTCTCACCCTGGGCCCTTCACGTGATCAACAACTTGGAGGCGCTGCAGGCCGTGAAGTCTAGGGTATTGGCCCCGTTCGTTGGCTTCCTCTCCCTCGACATCTTCTACCTGATCCTAATGCCTGTAGGGATCTACGCGTGCCTGCGGAGGGGAGCGGAGGGCAGGATCCTGCTCGGGAGCTTCCTTGGGTTCATGGCTATACTGCCAACCTACGGCTTCAGGTACTTCCTGCACTCGCCGCCAGTAAACGCCGCCGTCGCGGCGCTGGGCTTTGCCCTAGTCCTAGAAAAAGTGAGACCGAGGCTGGGCAGCAGAGGAGTGCTGACCCTCGTAGCGGTCTTCGCGCTCACGGCGCCGGTTTTCGCCCCCAACCTCGCGCCGAGGATGGGCGGAGGCCCCACGCCGATAGTTAGGGAGATGACGGACATGAGTGAGGTGGTTCCAGAGAGGTGGCAGATCTACAGCGTCACCAACCCCTACGTCCAAGAACTCGCCAAGTGGATAGTGGAGAACGTCCCGGAGGGCGAGATCCTCCACGTTAGGGTTGGACCGCTTGCGGACTGCATTACCCTCCTATCGGGCAGGCTCACGGACGGAGGGATGTACAGAGAGGTGAGGACGGAAGAGATGCTCGAGGCGATCCAGGAGGGCAGGAAGAGCGGGATCTTCGTCGTCACGAAGGATGAGTTCAGGGTGATAAGCAGGTCGCAGGAGGTCGAGGTTCTAGCTGAGATAGGACCATTCGTGGTGTTCTACGCCGCTCAACCCCCCGTCTTGAGGCCCCTACCTCCCGGAGTGAAGGTCGGCCTCAACCTCAGGGTCACTAGGCTAAAGGACCTAGATTGCTGGATCGACCTGATTGATGAGTTAGAGCCTAAGATGGTCTCAATTACAATTCCTCGTGCTCCAGAGCACCCAGATTGGATCATTTCCCTCTTAGAACAGACTTCTGAGGTGTCTGAATACGTTGAGGTGGTTGTACTTGTGCGAGATCCTGATCGAGCCCTGGATCAGGTAGGCTGGGCGCTATCCGAGCTTGAGGGATATGCCGACGCCGTGAGGATCTCAGGTACTGCAAAGGCGCTTTCGAAGGTTCCTCTAGGGCAGATCGCCAGCCTCGTGAGGTCCAAGGGTCTCGAGTTCGGCATCGGCCTGATCGGACCTGCCTCGGAAGAGTTCTTCAGGACCGCCACCTCGCTGGCCGACTACTTTGTCGTGCATGTGCCCCCTTCGCCCGAGCTCTCCAACAAGCTGGCCGAGCTATGGCAGATCTGGGGCGAGAGGCTCGTAATCCAGGTCGACCTCTCCATGGCTCCAAAGGGGTGGCAAGAACCGGCTCTCAGGATGTTCTTGATGTCGCTTCAACCAGAAACTCATGGCGGCACTCTACTGGTGGAGATTCGATCTCCAAGCATCGATCCTACGCTGAAGAGCCTACTTCAGGCTTTAACCTCTCAAGCCAGGCAGGGTTGATCGAGCTTCAGCACAGAGACAGAGGCGTTTATACGAATCCCAGCGCTGTGTGCGCGTGCTGATAACAAGGGTTGACATCTACCACGTCGCCATGGTTCTCATCGAGCCGTTCGAAACGAGCTTCGGAGTCGAGAGAGTGAGGCACACACTGCTCTTTAGGCTCGAGGAGAGAGGCGGAGAAGTAGGCTGGGGAGAGGCTCCGGTATCAATCGGCCCATGGTACAGCCCCGAGACTGTGGCCACGGCTTGGCACGTGGCCAAGGAGTTCCTCATCCCTCCAATGCTTGGAGTGGAGATTCAGGGCCCAGAAGAATTCGTCGAGAAGGTGTCCAGAGTCAGAGGACACAGGATGGCGAAAGCCGGCCTAGAGTTCGCTCTCTGGGACCTGAAGGCTAAGCTCGAGGGCAAGTCGCTCAGCGAGGCGCTGGGGGGAGTAAAGGAGAAGATCGAGAGCGGGGTTAGCGTGGGCATCCAGCCCGGCGTGGCTGAAACCCTCAAGGCCGTTGAGGGATACCTGGAAAGGGGCTACAGGAGGGTTAAGCTGAAGATACGTCCGGGCTGGGACTACGAGCCTGTCTCAGCGGTCAGGCGCGAGCACCCCGACGTCCTGCTAATGGTGGACGCAAATGGAGCCTACAGGCTCTCGGGCTGGAGGGCCCTCGCCAAGCTCGACGATCTCGACCTGCTGATGGTGGAGCAGCCCTTGCCGCCTAAGAGCCTGCTAGGGCACGCAGAACTGTCCAAGCTTATTAGGACTCCAATATGCCTCGACGAGAGCGTTGAAGACGTGAGCGATGCGGTTGAGGCCTTACAGCTCGATTCAGCATTTATCCTCAATCTGAAGCCAGCTCGAGTCGGTGGGCTCGGAGAGTCCCTCAAAATTCACGAT
>JAVCBV010000157.1:0-10799 GCA_037917695.1 Thermoproteota archaeon
CGCAGGTAAGTCCACACTGCTGAGAACGCTCAACGGACTGATACCCCACTTCTACTCAGGCGAGATGAAGGGCGTGGTGCTGGTGGACGGAGTCGACACGAGGTCAGCCCCCATATCTGAGCTGGCGAAGAAAGTAGGTCTGGTCTTTCAGAATCCAGAGAGGATGTTCTTCTCTCAGACCCTGCTTGATGAACTCATGTTCGGCCCAATCAACCTCGGCGTCGACCCCGAGGAGGCGAAGGAGCGGGCCCTGAGTGTGGCCAGGCAACTACACATAGATCACCTGCTTAACAGGCCACCCTGGACTTTGAGTGGGGGGGAAATGAAGAGGGCTTCCGTGGCAGCCGTGCTGACCATGGAGACTCCGTATGTAGCTCTTGATGAGCCAACACAGGGGCAAGACGCCAGGACAAAGGAGGCGCTGATTGAAGTTGTGAGCGAGCTGAGGAGTGAGGGTAGGGCCGTAATCGTGGTATCGCACGACGTTGAGTGGCTTGCAGACCTGTCTCCAGACTCCGCAGTGGTCCTCGATGGAGGCAAAGTTGCGATTGTTGGGAGAGGAGAAGAAGTCTTGGCAGATGTAGATGTCATGAGGAGGTGTAGCTTATCTCCACCGATCTGCGTTCAGGTGGCAAGAATTGTTGGTCTACCGCCTAAGCTGACTCCGGCCAGCCTTCTCGCTAGCATCTTGGAGAGGTGAGTTTGAGGTGGGGCTGTCCACTGGAATATTTCCCATTGTCGCCAAGAGAAGCAGGCTGGCAGAGGTTCATCCAGGGGTCAAGGTACTCTGGCTCATATCCTTCACGGCCCTGCCGCTGGTCTCACCTTCGCTGGTTCTCCAAGTGTTGGTGTTCTGCGGCGTTCTAGCGACCTCAGTGGCGGGTGGCGTTGGGGTAGCGCCGCTCAGGTCCCTCAAAGCCTTGGGGATCCCTATAGGGTTGATTTTTGGGCTGAATCTCCTACTCACCAGGAGTGTTGAGTTAGCGGCCTCTATGGGTGTGCGGCTGATAACGATGGCGTCGGCAGCCTACCTCTTCTTCGCCGTGACTGACCCGATGGAGATAGCGGATCTCCTAACGATGATCAAGACGCCGCCCGGAGTTGCCTTGGCCGCCATGGTGGCTTTCAGGTTCATCCCAGTGATGATAGATGACATCAGAGGTATAATGGCCGCTCAGAGGAGCAGAGGATACCAGTCGGACGTTGGAGGCATTCTGGAGAGGATAAGGAGATTGACCCCTATCCTGATCCCAGCCCTTGTCCTAGTTGTCAGAAGGAGCCAGAGCGTGGCTGAAGCCGTGGAGTCCAGGGGGTTTGGATCCAACGCTAGGACGTTGTATCCTGACTATCAGATAACGAGGGCTGGGTATCTCCTAATTCTCTGGAGCATCCTCCCGTGGATTATCATATTGGCGTTTTAGCACACTCTCAGACCCCTAATTCAAGTCCGACACCTCCGGTTGATTATCGCTGAAGGATAACACGTGGAGTTGAAGAGGGTCTGTTTCAAGTCCGCTCTCATAATACCTACAGATGATGGAGTGGAAGGAGTGGGGAGTAGGTGTTACGAGCGTTGCCCTCCTCTTCAGATTCTACTCGCGCGGAAAGTCCTAAATGATTCTTCTAACATTCGCCCTGGCCATATATGAACTAGCTTAATTAGTCCACCATTTCGACTCCAGCACGGAGTTGAACTCCTCCAAATATTCAGATTCAGGGGGTGGGGCTGTCTGGCAGGAAGATTCCCAAGGTTAGGCACGCAGCATACCTATCATAGTGCGAGAATAATTGTGGACAGGCGAGTTTTGTCTGACGCTTATGTCCCTGACTATCTGCCTGGGAGGGAGGATCAAATACGGCGGTTCGAGGAGCACCTTGAGCCGCTTCTGTTCAATGAGCCTCCATCTCACCTCGCGTTTACTGGAAGTGCAGGGACCGGCAAGACTGCCGTAGCCAAGCATGTCCTACGCCAGAAGGCCGCAGAGTTGGCGGGCGCTCCGGTGAGGTTCATCTACATCAACTGCTCACAGGCCAATACATCATACAGAGTGATGTACCAGCTGAACAGGGCCTTTGGGATTCTAATCCCCCCAAGCGGCTACCCATACGATGTCCTCGAGGACAACTTCATGAAGGCGTTCTTGGAGGCAAATGTTCGCCTATTCTTAGTCCTAGATGAAGTGGACCTATTGGTCAGGAGGGATGGAGGACGGCTCCTGTACACTTTGACCAGAATGAACTACAACCTTGACCTCAAGAAGAACTCAGTCACAGTCCTCGGAATAGCGAACACGCTGAACTTCCTCGATCGGCTTGACGAGAGGGTCCTCAGCTCATACAACCCCGACCGGATCTACTTCCCCCACTATGGCGCCGAGGAACTCTACAACATACTCCTCCAGAGGGCCAGGCTGGGGCTCCGTCCTGGCTCTTGGGAAGACGGAGCGCTCAGGAGGATAGCAGCCAAGGTCGCCAGAGAGAGCGGCGATGCCAGGAGGGCCATAGACCTACTCAGGATGGCGGCCACGCTCGCCGATAGGGAGGGCCCAGACGCGATTCTCACCGAAGAACACGTCGAAATGGCGGAGCAGCAGGTCGACGAGGGGGAGATACAGGTCGCTATAAGGACGCTCCCGTTCCATCACAGACTGGTCTTGAGGGCCGCTGTAGAACTCCTCCTCCAGGGGGATCCTCGTCCAGGCACAGGAAAGATCTACAGGCTATACCAGAAACTGGCAAAGAGGTATGTGGTGAGTCCCCTCACTATGAGGCGAGTTAGTGCAATACTAAGGGAGCTCGAGTCGCAGGGGATACTAGAGATAGAGATGAGCTACGGGGGCGCCAGGGGCAACACGAAGGTCATTAAGTCCACGGTTCTACCGCCGGAGAGGCTGAAGGAGATATTGGCGAGCGTTGCTATGGTTTAAGATGCCTCCTCAATGAGGTTCAGCGGGCGGACGCTAAGGTCGTGAAGAGAGAGAATTGGATAGATTCCTGGCGTCGCTGTTATCCCCATTTTCTTTATGTATGGCGTTTCTGCCTGGAACGTCCCAGAGTTGATCAACCTGATGTTCTTGTAGGCCCCCACGCCAAAGATGTGGACGTGTCCCATGTGAACTATCTCCGGGATCTCCTCTATCACGAGCCAGTCACGAGGTTCTGGTGCGATGGGGTGCTCCCCGTACACCGGTGCTAGGTGCCTCGCCATCAGCAAGTGGGTCATTGCCCTGACGACTGTGCGACCGGTCGGGGGCTGGAGACCTGGTACGTACTTGAAGATCGTGTTGAGACTCCTTCCGTGGTACAGGAGGAACCTCACACCCTCTATGTTCACTAGGCATGGGTTGCCCCCCACCCAGAGGTTGTCGAGCACGTCCGTTAGCGGCTTCAAGAACTTCTCAGGCACAGGAGGCTGGGGCTCTGCCTGCCTAACCGGCTCGTGGTTCCCTGGGATGTAGACGATCTTGATCTCCCTAGGGAGCATTGAGAGCAGGCGCGCTGCCTCCTCATACTGCTGATAGATGTCTCTTATCAGGAGTTCATCTTCCTGGCCCGGGTATATCCCAACCCCGTCGACTAGGTCACCACATATCAAGAGATACTTGACATCCCTTCCCTCCTCACTATGCAGCCATCGAGCAAACTTCTTCCACAGATCCTCGATGAAGTAGCTGCTTCCTACGTGCACATCCGATATTAGGACCGCTTTAACATTCGACTTTGACCTGTTCGGTGTGAAGTTCCGAGGTACGTCTGGCTGGAAGATTCCGTCTGCCCTCAAGCTTCCTCTCCTATCTACAATCTCTCCAGATATGGCTATCATCTCATCTAGCAAGACGCTCTCAGCCTGTCTGTAGAGATCTCCCGCCTCTCTCGGGATGTACACCCTTATCGAGTCGTTCAGATCCTCAAGCACGATGATCAGGCCCCTTCGTGTGGGATTCTTCTCGGCAACCAGCCCGGCTACCACGACCTGCGCTCCCCTCTCACCCTTCAGCCGGAGCTGAGAGGGTGTGAGGATCCCATTCGGGAACTTCCTCTTCATCAGCTCAAAGAGCCTAAGGAACCTGTCTTGGAAGTACTCCACGAAGTCCTCAGGAACACCCTTCCTCACAGAAATCTCCGGGGAGACCTCTATTACAATCGCGCGATCCGGTTCTTGAGGCTTGACCGTTGGCTCAGCAGGCCGCGGTTGGACGTGCTGCTCGGGAGAGGCTCTCAATATCTCCTTAGATTTCAAGAGCTTCCTCAGGGCTTCTTCGTCTATGACAGGAGGTAGCTCTCCCCTTGTTTGAAGGAGTTCTGCGAGTGTCTGGATGTCCGCCGAGCGCAGCGCGAGCTTCAGAGCTCCTGGAGTCAGATGGTACCCCATCGAGACGAGTCTTCGCACGAGTTCCCTGACCTTAGTCTCCTCCGACTCAGCGAACCTAGAAGGCGTACCTACGTAAGATCCCCGCAAGCGCACCATACCTCCACCAACATGTCAAAAAGCTCTTCGAGGCCGGTGCCAGCTCTGGCCGAGACGAGAGCGACGCGTGTCGGCGTGCCGAAAGACCTGACGGCCTGAATTAAGTCGAGTAGAGCATCTGTGGCAACACCACCCTCTCTAACCTCCACTGCTTCAAGATCTCCCCTCATGATGGAGATCCAGAGGCTACGGAGCTCCTCACCCTTGGCTTGGTCGGCCTTGTTCAAGACCGGCACTACCCCAACGTCGAGCTTTAACTCGACGACCTTGGCTAACAGGGCGGCCGTCAACGCGTCTTCGAGATTGTAGTCCTCAGTCACCTCTCCCAAGAACATGGCGGATGTCCTGAATCGACTCGCAACGCTAGAGACTATAGCTCTGCCAGCCGACCTCAGGGCGAAAGCCTCTGTCTGGCCTGGAGTGTCCACAACCAAGTAATCTGCGCCGATGCGATCCAGGGCCCCTACCAGCTCAGATCTCCTATTTGCCATGATCTCGACTGCCTCGAGTATCGCTCCATTGGGTCCCAGGCCTCTCTCCTCCATTAGCTCGTCTACGGTAACGATCTCTCTTACGTCAAAAGCAGGGTCGTACGGCAGCGTTCTGGCCCCTGGATCTAGGTTAACGGCCCGAGCGTCGAGGCCCCTCTCCTGCAGCCACGACACAAATGTTTGTGTCAGGGTCGTTTTCCCAGAGCCCGCTATGCCGAGCACGAACACCACATCCAGCCTAGGCCACCCCCGCCTCCCTCAGCACCTTCACCGCGAGGCTCGAGAGCTCTCTCTTCCTCTCGTCGGTCGAAGCTTCAACGTAGACCCTGATCTTGGGCTCCGTTCCGCTGACGCGAATGAGTATCCAAGCGTCCTCCAAGATTAGCTTGACCCCGTCCAGCCTGTCGACCTCCCTCACCTGCGACGATAGCTCCCTTTCTAGCGTCTCAGCCACTCTGGCGAATATAGCGAACCGATCTCCGGAGACCTTGAAGCTCATTCGCTCTCGGTAATACTTTGGCACGGCTTCTAGGGCCAGTTCAAGAGATCCAAACTCGTGTATCGCCTGCGCCACGAGCGCAGCTGCCTTAATCCCATCGAAGTAAGGCCCCCACCCCGGAACCATGATCTTCCAAGGCTCCGTGACGAGATCCGCGGACCACCCGGCTTTTAGCCTCCTCTTGTACTCGCTGTGGAGATCCCCGAGTCTCCACACCACGACCTCCCCGCCCTCCCTCTCAAGGAGGTCTCTCAAGCCCCAGCCCATATCCACTGAGACTATTGCTCTCTTCGCTCGAAGAGCCAAGGCCACTAGGGACGATACGGCGTACTGTGGGACGAACCTTCCTCGGCCGTCAATTAGCGCGACCCTGTCTGCGTCCCCATCCCACGCGATTCCGTAGTCGGCGTCCATCCGCAGCACCATCTCGGAGAGTCCCCTCAGGTTGTCTGCGGTTGGCTCTGAGGGCCTCATCGGAAACCTCCCGTCCACCCAGTTATTCACAGAAATCACGTTCAGCCCCATCTCAGATAGGACTCTAGGCGCTATGTCTGACGCGCAGCCGTTACCTGGGTCTGCCACGACCCTCTGTCCCCCAACGCTGGCTGACGAGGACAGCAGGTCCCTCAGATATTCTGCTACTCCGTAACCAGACGGCAGCACAGCAGGAGCCCTTTCGGACAGCTTAGGCCTTGAGAGAGCCCCTATCTCGTGCTCTATCCTCTCCTCGACATCCCGCGTAGCCTCGGAACCATCTTCCATCAGAGCCTTCAACCCGTTGTACTCTGGAGGGTTGTGACTGGCCGTCACGTACACACCCGGGGTACCCTGCTTCATTGAGGCCCTGCAGGCGACAGGCATTGGAGCGAGGCCGAGCACCCTGACGTTCTTACCCTCTGCGAGCACTCCCGCGATGACGGCTGAGGACAGCGAAGGGCTCGAGAGCCTGCCGTCCCAGCCCACCACAACGTCGGCGCTTGAGAGTACTCTGGCCACGCTCCTTCCAAAGTCTAGAGCGAGTTTCTCATCTATCTCTACCCCGTACACACCTCTGACACCGGCGGTGCCGAAGAGCTTTCCCATCTCTCACCAAATGCGTTATATAGCCCGTCCGAGATAAAGAGAGTGGGTGCCGGGGTACCCTAGCCAGAGGGCCTCCGGCCCGGCGAAGCCAAGGGGCCGGACTCGAGATCCGGTGGCCTCTAGGAGGCCACGTGGGTTCAAATCCCACCCCCGGCGCCACTACTTTATGTTGTGAAGCCTCCTCAGGTCGTCTTCGAAGGGTTTCAGCTCCTCTGGTATCTCAATGCTAATCTCGGCGCTCAAGGGCAGGTTCGAGCCCTTCTTGATCTTCCATACTCTGCTGTTGAACTCCATGAGCTTCTTGCCCAGCTCCTTGTACTCGGTGTCCCACCTGGGCTCCGGCTCGGGCATTGTCTCTCGATGGACTGAACCTCCGTAGAGCTGCCTCCAGAGGCAGTCCGTGATGTGTGGGGTTATCGGAGCGAGCCACCTGAGTACAGCTCTAAGCACGGTGTGGAGGGTCCACCTGGCGGCCAAGACATCTTCCTCGGGTATTCCCTCGTCTCCGTAAGCCCTCGCCTTCACCAACTCGATGTAGTGAGGAGCGAACACCTGCCAGACGAACGTCCTGGCCGAGTTGGCTGGGTCGAAGAAGTCGAAGTTCTCGTACCCCTTGAGGGCCCTCCTGAGGTAGTCGTTCATCTCACCCAGGATCCACAGGTCTGTTGGCTTCAGCTTGGGCTCCTCCTCTGGCATCGGGAAGGCTGAGATGAACCTGGCGACGTTCCACAGCTTCTGGAGGAACTTGAAGGACCCGGCGATCTTGGCCTCAGAGATCCTGAAGTCTGACCCGTGGTGAGCCTCAGCGGCGCCGAAGAACCGCACTGCGTCGGCGCCGTACCTCTCGAACATGGGCCACGGGTAGATTATGTTGCCGAGGGACTTGTGCATGGCCCTGCCCTGGGCGTCCAGCCCCATACCCCCAATCCAGACGTGCTTGAACGCGTGCCTCCCAGCGGCAAGGTAGACTCGGAGGAGCGTGTAGAAGAGCCAAGTCCTGACTATGTCCTTCCCCTGGGGCCTGAGGTCTGACGGGCCGCCCAGCTTCTTGAAGAGCTCCTCGTTCCACCCGTATCCGTTGTAGACCAGCGGCGAGATCCCAGAGTCCATCCAAGTGTCAAACACTCGATCTTCGCCCAAGAACCCCTCCGAGGAGCCGCAGTGGGGGCACTTGTCGAATGGCGGATCCTCCTTCCAGGGCCTGTAGTACCTCCCGGGCGGGGGAACAACAGCCTTTCCGCAAGCTTTGCAGTACCAGATTGGTATCTCGGTCGCGTAGTACCTCCTCCTCGACACTGGCCAGTCGGAGTCGACGGCAGAGATCCAGTCCAGCAGGTACTGTATCGACCAGTCTGGGTAGAATTTCATCTCCTCGAGGGCGGCCCTCTTCAGCTCGTCCAAGAACTCGACCTGCTTCAGGTAGTACTCCTTCATCGGGACTATCTCTATGGGCGTCTTGCACCTCCAGCAGACGGGGGTTCGGTGCTTTATCTCCTCAACCCTCTCAACGAGCCCGGCCGCCCTCAGATCATCTATGATGGCATCCCTCGCCTCCTTAATGGTCATGCCGGCGTACTTACCGGCCCTCTCGTTAAGGCGGCCAGTTTCATCGACTATTATGGTGGGCTCGAGGTCCAGCTCCCTGAAAAGCTGGACGTCAACCTTGTCTCCATACGAGCACACCATCACGAGTCCCGTTCCAAACTCAGGGTCGACGGCTGGATGCTCAAGCACGGGAACCTTACGACCGAGAGGCGTGATGAGCGCCTTTCCCTGCAGCCACTTGTACCTCTCGTCGTGAGGGTTGTAGATGACGGCTGCGCACGCCGGCAGCAGCTCCGGCCTGGTTGTGGCTACTGTGACCGCCTTCCCGTCCTCGGTTTTGAACTTCAGATACACTAGCTTGGCGTCCAGCTCCTTGTACTCGATCTCTGCATCAGCGAGTGTAGTTGCGCACCTCGGACAGTAGTTGTTTGGCCTGTAATCCTCATAGACGTAGCCCCTGTTCCATGCGTCAATGAACGTGGCCTGAGTGACGGCCCGCCACATGTCGCTGTCAGTCCGGAAGATGTTCTCGAAGTCGGCGCTTATCCCAAGCCGCTTTCCGATCCTGACAATGTCCATCTCGCTCTCATCGAGGAACTGAGAGCAGAGCTTGAGGAACTCCTCCCTGGGGTACTGACGCATGTGAATGCCGTACTTCTTCTCAGCCTCGACCTCCACAGGGAGTCCGTTCCTGTCGATACCCCACGGGAAGTAGACCTCGTAGCCTCGCATCCTCATTGATCGGGCTATCATGTCAATCTGAGCATAGTGAATGGCCGCGGCGATGTGCCACTTCCCACTGGCGTAGGGGGGAGGCGTGTCTATTGAGAACTTGGGTTTCGGCGAGTCTGGGTCGAAGGCGTAAAGGCGCTCCTTCTCCCACATTGCCTGAATCTCGAGCTCCATCTCTGGAGTCCATCTCTTTTGCTCGATCTTCGGGGAGAACTTTGCCATGCGACCACCTCATGGCCTACAGGTAAGCCATGAATTCACGGTAAAGGTCAGCGTGGAATCTCATTAAAAAAGACCGAAGCCTCTCAATAGCATCCTCACGTGAAGGCGCCGCCTCTGCGCCAAAGGCTTCGTAGATGAAGCTGGCCACGCTTGATGCGAATAACGCGGACCAGACCGGTTCCCTAGTTCGCATGTACTCCGTAACGAAGGCGGCCGCCGAGACGTCACCCGCGCCTCCAGGATCCACTATCCGGCCAGGGGGGACCACCGGAATCTCGACGACCACCCCGTCGTAGGCAAGCAGGGCAGACCTAGCGCCTCCCTCCCTCGTCATGAACGCTATGTCAGCCCCTGAGTTCAAGAGGCTCAAGAGCTTCGAGCGATCGTCCGGCCCTTTGGCTAGATAGGGAAGCTCCGGCTTGCTGGTCACTATAATGTCGGCAAGGCCCTCCAGCCTCCTCGCTGCGTCCCACCTCGAGAACCTTATCCAGCCGCCCCTGATTCTCCTCCTGATGTAGCCTTGAGGATCTATAGCCAGCAGACGGCACCTCTTCCGGAGTTCTCGGACCGTCTCGATAGGTATCTCGTTGTAGATGGGTGAGGCAAGTACTGCCTGGCAGTCTATGCCGAGAGCCCTGACCTCGTCTGGAGAGATGGGCTCCCCAACCTTCCTGAGCCTGAGCGTCCTGTCTTCTCCCCTGTAGAAGAGTTCATAGGAGGCCGTAGATCCGCCCAGGATGAGCCCGTCGAGCGAGACGCCTGCTCGCAAGAGTGGAGCTAAGTCTCTCTTGGGCTTGATGTCGCTCCCGGCCTTCGCGAGGACGGCGGATTTGACCCCAAGCCTTGCTGCTGCCAGAGATGCGTAGAAGGACGACCCTGCCACGCGCCTAGCGAAGCCGCCGGCTGAGTGTATTAGATCGATTGAGATGTTGCCGACAGCCAAGAACGCTGCCTCCATGATTCTAGGTATTGGGCTGTACCCCCCAACCTATAAGAGCGTCGCCGTAGTCTCAGTCCTGCATCAATATCTTAGAGATCAGGTGGGCCACTCGAAGAGGTTCTGGGTGCTTCGACTCGATCTGCCAGCGAAGTAAAAGTCTGACTGCATCCTGCCGCGATATTCCAGACCTCGCACAAACGACGTATCCAGACGGAGTGTCCAGCGGTTCGTAGGGCGGGTTCTGCTTGAGGATCACCAGATTCTGCTCTAGTCCGTGTGAAACCATGGCCTTCTCCACTTCTGGCCAGCTAGGGGGCTTGTCAAGTATTGCGATCACCGGGACTCCGGCTTCCGAGCTGATCCTGCCCAGATCCAGGGGATTGAATCCAGCCACCACAGTTCCGTGGGTGAATATCACTCGGGCCTGAGACCCCAGCCTCTCGTGGAGCCTCAGCACGGCATCTGTCGCGTCAAGCCCATCTACTTCAACAGGCTCAACATCCACGCCCTCTACGATGACTCCTCTCATAAGGACGCCCACGATCTTCGTGCGCGTCGACCTTCCTCGCTCAAATGGAGCGTCGTCTATGCCCAGGGCCCTCGCTCCTACCTTCACGGTTGATCCGGTGTGCGCCTTTATCTAAAGGTCTAGGGGGACAGCTGCGATGGAGCCCTCGCTGGGACCAATCGAGAGGAGACTCGTGGAAGAGTCGAGAGAGCGGACCCTGCTGGCGATCTTGATCGACCCATTCAATGTCCAGCCTGAAGAAGCTGGGAAGGTGGCTAGAGAGGCAGAAGAGTCTGGGGCTGACCTAATAC
>JAVCBV010000029.1:0-10256 GCA_037917695.1 Thermoproteota archaeon
TTGAGGGTGAGCTGGCAGAACTCGCCGAGCTGGCGGAGAAGGGGTACGGCGAACTAGTCGAGGGTTCTCTCAAGCTCACGCTCATCGAGGCTGCGGAACTCGTTCGGCAGGGGATTCTCCGTGTCAAGACCGAGAAGAGGGAGATCAGACCCTCAGAGCTGATCGAGGGGATAGCTTCGCTGAATCCAAGGGACTTCCTTAGGTTCCTAGTCTACGTCGACTTGCGGAAGAGGGGTCGCGTGCTTAGAGTCGAGCCCGCCACTCCCTTCCTGAGGCTGTACCCGAAGGGTGGGAGAGTAGGAAGAGCTGTCGCCAAGTCCCTGGTCCTCCCGCTCTCGGAGGACAAACCAATCTCGCACTCTGAACTACTCGAGTACGTGTCTTACGCCGGAAGGCTGAGGAAGAGTCTCGTAATGGCCGTGGTCGACGACGAGATGAACGTAACGTACTACGAGGCGACGAGCTTCTTACCGCAGCCAATTGGCCCACCTAGGGTGCCAGAGGGGGTCATCGCCGAGGGCAGGCTTACGCACGATCGGGTAATCGTCTGGGATCCAGAGACGTCGGACCTCCTCTACTCTGAGGGCTTTTGGGGGCACCCCATTGGGATCGAGAAGCCGAGGCCTGGGGAGAAGTACGGCGCTCCACTCCAGCTATCGCTGTTCGAGGCCCTATTCCTCCTGGAGCGAGGCGTTCTCAAAGTGGGGGGTGAGGAGGGTGAGCTAACCGCTGAGAACCTCAGGTCGAAAATGGGCTCCCTTCGGAGAGAGGCTGAGGCGCGCTACAAAGTCTTCTCTAGATGGAGGGAGCTTGGTTACGTGGTCAAGCCGGCCTCCAAGTACGGCGCAGACTTCATGATCTACGAGAAGGGACCAGGAATAGATCACGCTCCCTACCTCTGCTTAGTCGGCAGGGCAGAGCAGAAGATCGCTCCAGTTGAGCTGATAAGAGCTGGGAGGATAGCTACCAGCGTGAGGAAGTCTCTGATAATATCTGTTGTGACGAACGGCGCCATATTGAGCTACAAACTGGTGTGGTTCAAGCCCTAGACGCTCAGCTCAGAGATCTTCCCAGCCAGCTTCTGGGCCAAAATTTCTGCCCGCACTCCCTTCTTCTCGGCAAGGTCCAGTGTTACCCGCGCCCCTGCGGACCCTCGCACTAGCTCTGAGAGCGGAAGCGCGTAGAAGATCCCTCTGCGGAGCTTCTTGAACTTGACAACCACCCAAGGCGTGGCTCCAAGCGCACGAGAGAGCCTCTCAAGAGACTCTATCTCACCAATTGGGATGTAGGCTCTGTCCGAGGAGGTCGTCTTGACCTCGATCACGGCGAGTCCTCCGGGACCGCCCGCTACGATGTCGGCTGATGGCAGGCCCGTGGAGCCGCTCCCCGCCACTCTTAACGCGCCAACGCCGTGATTCCAAAAGAGCCGTACCAGATCCCTCTCGGCTTGAGAACCGCGTCTAGGCAACTCAGCCACCTACCCAGTGAGGGACGTCGCCCCTGAGTCGGTCACGACCAGTGTGTTCTCCCACTGGGCCACCGGGGTGAACTTGGCCTCGACAAGAGGAGCGTACTCCCTCAGGGCCCTCCGCTTGACCAACCTCCTGATGGCGTACTCAACCCTTATCCCGAGCAGGGGCACTATCCACCTCTCGCAGAACGGGAGCTTCCTGAACCTCTCTCGGGCTGCCTCTAGGATCTTCCTCTCAGCGTAGTCTGAGGGTCTCACGTTCTTCAGAAAGGAGAATATGTAGCCCGGAGGAGCCTCGCCAACGTACCCGGCACCCTCTGGAGTGGTAACGAAGGGCTCTACCGCAAAGACATCGCCCGGGCTGAACTTGTATCTAGCAAGCCTGCTGGGCACATTGGGTATGTCTATCCCTGCATGAAGCCTGTATGGCTCTATCTTGTGGCCAGCTAGGTTCGTTATGGGCTTCAGCCCTCTCTTCCTTATCGCCTCGTAGATCGCCGCGCTAACCTTCGCGACGGGAATCCCAGGCGCCATCACACGCTTAGCGGCTTCAACGGCCTCCCTAGCAGCCGCTATCAGCGTCCCGTACTTCCCACTAAGGTCAACAGTCCTAGCAGCGTCGACTATGAGTCCACCGGACCTGACGCCCACGTCCACCTTTAGGAGAGCCCCCTCCGGCACCAGCGTGGAGTCCTCTGGGGGAGGCGTGTAGTGGGCGGCCACCTCGTTCACCGAGAGGTTCACGGGGAACGCTGGCTCGTAGCCCGCTTCCCTGATTTTTGCCTCAATCCTCTCGGCGATGTCCAGTAGGCTGTCTCCCGGCTCTATTTTTGGCAGTTCACTCTCAAGCAGGGAGGCTAGGAACCGCCCTATTCTCTCATACTCGCTCATGGTATCTGAGTCCATCTCTCGGTCAGCCCGAACGGGGGGCATTAATTTAACATGGGGATGGCCTCGTCTAGAAGGGGCCTTTGTGAAGAGGATCATAGCCAGATCTGGCTGCAGCGACGAGGGCTACCGGCTCGCGATCGATGTTCTCAGAGAGGGGGGACTCGTCATATACCCGACCGATACCTCTTACGGTCTTGGGGCTGACGCAGAGAATGTTGAGGCGGTTCTCAAGGTCTACCGAGTTAAGCTGAGACCTAAGACCAGCCCTCTGACGATCGCCGTCAGCGACTTTGAGATGCTCAAGAGGTACGCGATATTTGACGAGAAGACGGAGACCTTCATGAGATCCTTCCTCCCTGGGGCCGTGACGTTCATCCTCCCAAAGACTGAGGCGGTTCCAGACGAGGTCAATTCTCGGGCCATAGGCATTAGGATCCCAGACAACCCGATAGCTCTCGAACTCATTAGGAGATTTGGCAAGGCGATAACCGCCACCAGCGCGAACATCAGCGGGGAGCCCCCTGCTTACACACCAGAAGAGGCTATGAGGGCCCTCCCAGATGTCGAGCTGATAATAGACGCGGGTCCTCTGCCGAGGAGACCGGCCTCCACGATCGTTGATCTTACAGGCGATCGCCCAATTCTCATTCGAGAGGGCCCTGTCCCCTTTGAGGCAATCCTTCGAAAGTATGAGGAGGTGTTCCGGAGCAGTTGATTGCTCTGGGCATTGAGTCAACCGCCCACACATTCGGGGTTGGGTTAGTTAGCTCGGAGGGCAGAGTGCTCTCAAACGCTCTGTCCGCTTATTCCTCTCCAGAGGGAGGGCTTAAGCCAGGCGAGGCTGCCGAGCATCACGCCAGAGAAGCTCTTCATGTCATAAGCAGGGCGCTGGAGCAGGCAGAGGTCTCGCTCAAGGATGTGGGGCTCGTGGGGTTCGCGCAGGGTCCCGGACTCGGACAGCCCCTACAGGTGGGGGCTGTGACCGCCAGAACCCTTGCTGTCTCCCTGGGAACCCCGCTCGTCGGGGTTAACCACCCAATCGCACACATAGAGATAGGGAGGCTCGTAACCAGAGCTGATGACCCTCTGATTGTCTATGTCTCTGGTGGAAACACTCAGATCATGGTGCACGAGCAGGATCGCTTCAGAATCATAGGGGAGACCCTCGACATTGGGTTGGGGAACGCTCAAGAGAAGGTGGGGCGGCTCTTGGGCCTCCCGTTTCCAGCCGGCCCCCATCTGGATAGGGTGGAAGGGGACTGGGTAGACCTGCCCTACACGGTCAAGGGAATGGATCTCTCGTTCAGCGGTCTAGTGACGGAGGTCGAGAGGAAGCTGAAGGAGGGTGCGGATCCCTCCGACTTAGCGTGGAGCTTCGTCGAGGTCGCCTTCTCCATGTTGGTCGAGGTCTCAGAGAGGGCTCTTGCGGCCACGGGCAGGAGCCAGTTGCTGATAGTTGGCGGCGTCGCCGCTTCTCCACGCCTGCAGGAGAAGATGGCCTCGATGTGCAGGGATAGGGGCGTCCAGTTCCTCGTTCCTCCCAGAGAGTACCTGAGAGACAACGGAGCCATGATAGCCTGGACTGCTCTGCTAGCTTACGCTCAGTTTGGGTCACTCAGGCCTGAGGAGAGTGTGATCAGGCCAAGGTGGAGGCCGGACGAGGTGGAGTGGAGGCTCCTGAGCCCGGAGGAGTTGGACTTAATATTGTCGAGCGGGACCGGCCGCGCGGTGCCTGGGCCTTGAAGATATGTCTCACCGGATTCACGGGCAGTGGAAAGAGCACTCTAGCCCGCAGGCTGGCCGCTCACTACGGTATAGCCTACGTCTCGGGTGGAAACGTCCTGAAGACGATTATCGGCGGCGAGGAGGCTCTGAGGGACCCAGGATGGTGGGAGAGAGAAGGAGGCAGGAAGGCCATGGAACTTCGTAGAGCCGATCCGTCCTTCGACAGAAAGGTGGATGAAGAACTCATGAGGCTCGCCGCCGAGAAAGGAGATGTGGTTCTCGACTCGTGGACGATGGCATACCTCCTAGAGGCGGAGGACAAAGTCGCAATCTTCCTGAAGGCAGATCTCGACGTTAGAGCTCAGAGAGTGGCGGAGAGAGATGGCACAACTGTAGACGAGGCCAGAGAGGCCATAGTGAGAAAGGATAGGGAGACCGCTGAGCTCTACTACAGGCTCTACGGATTCAAGCTGGGAGAGGATCTCAGCCCCTTTAACCTAGTGTTAGACACCTCTAGGCTCTCTGCCGACGAGACGTTCGAGGTTGTGAGGAGGTTCATTGACTACTGGTTCGACGTTTCAGGGCCCGGGGGGAGGTAGTTGAATTGAAGCTCAGTAGAGTGGAGATTGCTAAGATGATCGATCACACCTTCCTCAAGCCGGAGGGTACGGAAGAGGATGTGGCCAGGCTAGTGAGTGAGGGCTTGAAGTACGGGTTCCACTCCGTGGTAGTAAACCCCTACTTCGTCCCTCTGGCCTCCAAGCTGGCTGAGGGAAGTGAGCTGAGGATCTGCTCGGTAGTCGGGTTTCCGCTCGGCGCGACTCTCCCAGAAGCCAAGGCTAGAGAAGCAGAGCTTCTCGGGAGGGCTGGGGCCCACGAGATCGATATGGTGATCAACATCGGGGCGCTGAAGAGCGGGCTCGACGACGTTGTGCTCGCAGACATCTCTGGAGTGGTCAACGCGTTCCGGAGCGTGAAGCCCGAGGGGGTTGTAAAGGTGATACTGGAGACCGGTCTGCTCACGAGAGAGGAGATAGAGGCTGCGTGCGCCTTGGTGGAGGAGGCCGGAGCAGACTTTGTCAAGACGTCGACCGGCTTCGGGCCGAGGGGCGCCAGGGTTGAGGATGTTCGCCTACTGAGGGAGCTGGTCGGAGACCGGCTGGGAGTGAAGGCTGCTGGCGGTATTCGAACCTACGAACAGGCCGTAGCCATGATAGAGGCCGGGGCAAATAGGATCGGCACCAGCTCCGGCTGGAGGATAGTTGAAGGCGCTCCCGAGTAAGTGTAATTAACCCCTGGCCGGGTCTAGTACATGGTGCAAGATAGGGATCGCAGGGAGAGAGGAGAGGAAACTTGGGTGCGCAGGAAGAACTCGTCGCTGAGGTTGAGGAGGTAAGAGAGCGATATCAGGTGGTCGGTAGGAGAGAAGAACTCAGGAGAATCCTTGCTGCCGCCAGGGCGGGACGCCACATACTGCTCGAGGGACCTGTAGGCGTTGGAAAGACTTTCCTAGCAAAGGTAGTTGCTTCTCACCTAGGTAGGGAGTTCATCAGGGTTGACGGAGACGAGAGGCTAACGGAATCCAAGTTGATAGGGTACTGGGATCCACCAATTGTCCTCAGCAGGGGGTACGTCCGAGAGGCGTTCATCGAAGGACCCCTGACTAGGGCGGCGCTCAGCGGAAGTATACTGTTCATCAACGAACTCAACCGCTTGCCAGAGTCTGCTCAGAACGCTCTCCTGCCGGTAATGGACGAGGGGATAATCATAGTGCCCCACCTCGGAGAACTTAGAGCAAAGCCTGGCTTCCTCATAGTAGCAACGCAGAATCCAGAGGAGAGCGTTGGAGTTACCAGGCTCTCTGAAGCCCTGAGGGACAGGTTCGTGCTGATCAGGCTGGACTACCAGAGCGAGGAGGAGGAGCGAGAGATCGTCAGGCTTAGGAGCGGGGTCGACGATCCCGAAGTAGTTTCAACCGCCGTGAGAATCGTCCGCGAGACTAGGGTAGATCCTTCCATAAGGAGAGGCGCTTCAGTGAGGTCTGCCATCGATCTGGCGTCCGTTGTTAGTCAAATGAACAGCCCTCCCAGCGAGGACGACTGGGTTACAGCGGCTGTGATGGTCTTATCCACCAGAGTTGAGCTCAGAGAGGGGCTCTCTGACGACGTAGAGACGGTCATCAGGGACATAGTGCTGAGGACTCTGAGAGGATCTCCACCGGATTTTCGGAAGTAGAGGGGCCGGCGCAGGCCCCGATGATCGACGGTAAGAGTTCCTCTGGAGCTCCTCCATCGGAGGAGAGTTCAGAATCTTGGGCCGACTTGGACTACGAGGAACTCTATGACCAAGCGACTGCGGCGGCTTGCTCGGGCTCTCTCGGCGTTCTCTTGGCTCTAGCGTCGGTGAGCAGCATTGCTGTGGCGAGAGCGATATCGGAGGGAGGAATGAACAGGCTCCTAGCTCAGGCGATTGAGAGAGACCCCAGTAGAGGGATGAGGCTCTACCGACAGGTTAGGTGGCATCTGAGGAGCGATGTCAGGAGGCAATTCAGGTCTCTCCTCACCAAGGCTGCCCTGAGGAGCGGGTATAGAATAGCCTCGAGAGTGCCTGGCAGATCGATGGTCGCGCTCAGAGAGTATGAACCCGGGCTGGACTTTGATGTCGAGGAGACCATCCAGAGGCTGCTGGAAAGCGGCAAGAAGATGGAGCACATGACCTACGACGACATAGTCGGCATTCAGAGGGTCGAGAGGAGCAGGGGTGCTGTCATAATACTAGATGCAAGCGGTTCCATGACAGGTGGGAAGATAACAGCCGCCGCCCTTACGGCGGCCGTGGCCGCGCACCTACTCAGAGCAGAGGAGCTGGCGATAGTGGCGTTCAACACAGAGCCCTTCGTTCTGAAAGGAGCCAGAGACAGGGTGCCCATTCAGAAGGTCATAGAGGAGATACTGGACATCTCGCCACTTGGCTACACCAACATGAGAGCCGCCTTAGAGCTGGCGTTTAGGGAGGGTATGCATATCAGGAGACCTGACAAGAGGTACGTCCTCATAACGGACGGCCTCTACAACGTCGGTGGTGACCCACGGCCTGTGGCCAGTAAGATGGCTGGCCTCAACGTGATAGGAGTGAAGAGCTGGGGAGGCAAACAGACCGCCGCCGGAATGAAGATTTGCGCCGAGCTTGCCAGGCTCGGAGGCGGTAAGTTCATAGAGTTGAGCAGCTCCAAGCACGTGCCGGGCGTCGTCGCAGAGGTTCTCGGAGGTTAGGTGGAGGGATTTTATATCGCGGCAGGGGCGGTCTCGAGTGGGCGGGGGTGGCCGAGCCAGGTCAAAGGCGCGGGGTTTAGGACCCCGTCCCTTAGGGGTTCGTGGGTTCAAATCCCACCCCCCGCACTACACCGCCCAAATACTGCTTTTACTCCTCATCTTGTGCCCTCCGGCCGTCATTGCTGAGGAGAGAGGTCCCCAAAATACCTCGTATCACATCAGAGTCGAGATCCACCCTACGCTTGACCTGATCTCAGGGTGGGAGGTCGTCGCTTGGACGAATCGAGGTTCCTCCTCCGTGAGGGAGCTTCACCTTAGACTCTACCCCAATGCGTTCGGCAGGCATGGGGGCGGAATACGCATAGAGGACGTCGGACCCCAGGGAGTCATACTGGATTACAGCGTATCTGGGCCTCAGAACACGACCCTGATCCTGCTACTGCGAAACCCCGTGAGTCCTGGAGATCGCGTGAGCTTCAACATATCCTTCGTCATTACGGTACCTCACATTGCAGACAGGTTTGGCCTCTCAGGAGACATCTTGGCTCTTGGAAACTGGCACCCAATAATGTCCATCTTAAGAGATGGATCTTGGGTAGACCACCCTTACTTCGAGCACGGCGAGTGCTTCTACAGCGAGGCGTCTGACTACCTCGTGGAGGTTATCGTCCCAAGGGGCCTCGTGGTAGCCGCTACTGGAGACCTGGAGAGCGTCGAGGAGTTAGACGAAATGAGAGAACTTCAGGTGTGGGTGGCAGAATCTGTCAGAGACTTCTCGCTGACGGCTAGCTGGAGGTACGAGGTCTCTCAAGCGACGTGGGGCGATGTCACGGTGTACTCCTACTACCTGCCGGAGCACAGAGAGGGAGGGGAGGCGGTGCTCCAGTATGCGTTAAACGCCATCAGAGTGTTCAGCGAGCACTTCTCGCCCTATCCCTTCTCCTCCTTTCGAGTGGCCGAAGTCGAAGCCTGGTTCGGGGGCATGGAGTACCCTCAGCTGATCATGGTGTCAGGGAACTTCTACACGGGAGACAAGAGAACCTTGGAGATGATAGTGGCTCACGAGACGGCGCATCAGTGGTGGTACTCCCTCGTAGGAAACGACCAGTGGGAAGAGCCCTGGTTAGACGAGTCGCTGGCCGAGTACTCTCAGATACTCTACTTCGAGTGGGTCTACGGCCCAGAGGATGCTGAGAGGGGCTTCTGGGACTTTGTGGGTAATCCGTACTACCTATACATCGAGGGAGGAGGAGAGGCTCTGCCAACAGGGGTCAGCGTGGGACAGGTGGCTGATGATCCTGACGCGTACAGGGCCGCGGTCTACTTAAGAGGGGCCTGGTCTCTGCGAATGCTCAGAAGCATCATCGGCGACCAGCCGTTCTTTGAGGCTCTCAGGAGCTACGCATCCTCTCACGCTTACGGAATAGCTACCTCTCGAGACCTCATCCAGGCATTTGAAGAAGCTTGGGGCGGAGACCTCGACTGGTTCTTCCAAGAGTGGATATTCGAGGGGTGCGTGCCATCTTACAACGTCACAAGCGTCCAAGGCGACTCCTCGCTGAGGGTTAAGATCAGGCAGGAACTCACGCACTGTTCTCAACCTTCAAGTCCCAAGAAGATGCCCGTGGAACTTTACTTCCAGCCCTGTGGGTCAGAGGTTAAGGTCTGGGTGAATCAGACATTAGTAGAGGCCACATTCGATCTCAACTGCACTCCAGAATATGTGATTCCAGACCTGAGAGATCGCATACCGGGGAGGGATGTCGCCTGGGCATCCAAGTGGAATCAGAGTACGAACGTGAACCCGAGACGCGTGAATACGCCTTTACTTCTGGCAATAGCCTCTATAGGATCTCTTGCCATTCTACTCTTGCTAACGATGAGGAGGAGTTCATACGTCGAGAGAAATCAATGAAGCCAACTCCGCCAACTCGAATAACTTCAATCCTCATGTGAACAACTTCCCTGAAGAAGTAAGATTGTGGTGCGGCCGCCGGGATTTGAACCCGGGTCTGGAGCGTTCTGCACCCCGCCTGGGAGCTTGGCAGGCTCCCATCCTAGACCAGGCTAGACTACGGCCGCTCGATCCTCTGGAGGGCGGGGATCGATATAAAAGCTTGTCGAGAGGAGCGCGAGAGGTGCTCACGGTACTGCTGGCTGACGCATCGCTGGAGCTGGTCCCCTCGAAACTAGCCAAAGAAAGAAGGGTCGCAAAGGTTGCTGCAAGGAGGAGAAAGAAACCGTCTGAGATCCTGCTCGACGCCTCCTCGCTCGGCCCCGACTTCGTCAGAAGGGTGGATCCAACTGGCAAGAGGGGGAGGCCGGACGTGGTTCACAGATCCCTGCTGGCGTTAGTAGACTCGCCGCTATGGGTCGAGGGGAGTTTAGACATAGTCGTGCACACGGTCGAGGGCCGAGTCTTCCTCGCGAAGCGCGGACTGAGACCCCCGAGGAGCTATAACAGGTTCGTTGGGCTCATGGAGGAGCTGCTGACCCAAGGGTGGGTGGGCCCGCGCGGAGACCCGCTCATATGGGAGGTAAACCGGAGCTTGAGAGAGCTCGTCGATCAGATCCGGCCCGACCTGGTCCTCGGATTGAGCAGGGAGGGAGGCCTCGCCAATCCGCTCGAGGTGCTCGACCCTGAGCTGGAGATACTGGCCGTGGTTGGATGCTTTCCAGCCGGAGATTTCTCGAGAGAGGTCAAGGAGATCTTTGACGCCGAGCTCTCCCTCCACGAGGAGACTCTCTCTGCCTCCACCGTGGCATCGGCCGTCGCATGGTTCTACTATTACAGGGTGAGGTGGGGTTGACCAGACGACGCGCAAGGCCCGGCAGGTTCAGGGAGAGGAGAATAGCCAGAGAGAGAATTGTCCTGCTGCTCACGCTTGCCGACGAGG
>JAVCBV010000079.1:0-10159 GCA_037917695.1 Thermoproteota archaeon
CTCAAGCCTCATTGAGGAGACGAAATCTAGCATCGACACAAGGGCCTTGGAGACCTCGCGCATCACGGAATCCCACGCTCCTCAGGAATAAAGACGTCGATTGGTGATGGCCGCCACTTTATCTTAGTCCGGAAGAGGCTTAGGAGGGGTGCGGCTTGGAGTTCAGGCTGGCCCTCATCGGGTTTGGAAACGTTGGGCAGGGGCTGGCCCGCATCCTGAGGGACAAAGGACGGATAATTAGAGAGAGGTACGGACTGGACTGCAAAATAGTCGCGATATCGGACCCAATCAAGGGCTCAGTTTACGACGAGGAAGGGTTAGATCCGGCCACGCTCCTAGCCCTGGTCGAGAAGGACGGTCACATCAACAACTATCCTGGCGGAGTGAAAGGCCTAGACAGCCTAGAAACCATCCGGGAGACCGATACAAATGTGGTGGTTGAGGTCACGCCGACCAACGTCGAGACGGGAGAGCCTGGTCTCACGCACATTAGGATGGCGTTAGAGTTCGGCAAACACGTAGTTACCTCGAACAAGGGCCCGATAGCCCTAGCCTACCGCGAACTCATGGCCTTGGCCGAGGAGAAGGGGGCAATTCTGAGGTTCGAGGGGACGGTGCTCAGCGGAACGCCAGCAATAAGCCTCGCCACGGAGGCCCTGGCAGGCGCCGACGTGCTTGAGGTCAAGGGCATCGTCAACGGCACGACCAACTTCATCTTGACAAAGATGGAGGAGGGCATGAGCTACGAGGATGCGCTTCGTGAGGCCCAGAGGCTTGGATACGCAGAGGCTGATCCCACAGCCGACGTTGAGGGATGGGACGCTGCGGTAAAACTGGTCATCTTGGCCAACGTGGTCATGGGAGCCGACATCACTCTTGGGGATGTGAAGAGAGAGGGAATAACAGGGGTGACGAGGGAGAATGTCGAGGATGCCCTGAGAGACGGCCAGAGGATCAAGCTGATTGCGTCTGCAAAGAGAGAAGGCTCCAGAGTGATAGCGAGGGTTGCGCCAACTAGGGTTCCGCTGACCCACCCGCTGGCCAGCGTCATGGGGGCCACGAACGCGCTCACGCTAGTCACGGACCACCTAGGCGAGGTTACAATAGTCGGTCCAGGCGCGGGAAGGGTCGAGACAGGTCAGGCAATCCTGTCTGACCTCTTGGCGATTCACAGGCTCTTGAGGTGAGCCAGGTGAGCGGCGGCTACGTTGGAAGGATCTTGGAGGTGGACCTGTCGAGCGAGAGAGTTGAGGTCAGCCCTCTAGACGAGAGACTTGCTAGGATGTTCATAGGAGGGAAGGGGCTGAGCGCAAAGATCTTGTATGACTCGCTGAAGCCCGGAGTAGATCCACTGAGTCCTGAGAATCCCCTGATATTTGCTACCGGCCCTCTGACCGGGACGGAAGCTCCCACCTCAGGCAGGTTTGCTGTCGTGACAAAGTCCCCGCTCACCGGCATTTTCTTAGACAGCCAGGTGGGAGGCTACTTCGGGCCAGAGCTGAAGTTCGCTGGCTACGACGCTCTCGTTATAAAGGGAAAGGCGGATGGCCCGAAGTACCTCCTCATCAGGGACGACGAGGTCGAAATACTGGACGCCACAGACCTCTGGGGTCTGACTACTGTTCAGACGGTCCAGACGATAAGGGAGAGGCACGGAGACAGGAGGCTAAGGGTCGCCAGCATAGGCCCTGCCGGAGAGAGGCTTGTCAGGTTCGCCTGCATAGCGATAGATCACCACCTCCAGCCGGAGAGGGGAGGACAGGCCGGCAGGGGTGGAGCCGGAGCTGTCATGGGCTCCAAGAAGCTGAAGGCGATAGCCGTTAAGGGCACAGGCAGGGTGGAGTATGCAAGGCAAGAGGAGTTCAGGGAGGCCGTAAAGAGGGCCGTGGACGCAATAAACTCCAACTCATTCATCCCAATCAGGAGGAGGTACGGTACGCCGCTCTGGGTGGGCCCAATGAACGAGATGGGGATCCTCCCGACACGCAACTTCCAGCGGTCGACCTTCGAGAGGGCTGACGAGATCACCGGGGAGACGATGAGGGAGAGGATCGTTGTCTCAGACAGGGCCTGCTACAACTGTCCGATAGCCTGCGGGAAGTACAGCGAGGTGAGGTCTGGCAAGTACGCGGGCACTGCCGTTGAGGGCCCCGAGTACGAGGTGATAGCGCTCATGGGCTCCGCCTGTGGCGTGGCCCCCATAGAGGCCGTGGCTAGGGCCGCCCAGCTGATAGATGAACTCGGGCTGGACGGGATATCAACCGGAAACGTGATCGCGTGGGCCATGGAGTGCTACGAGAGGGGGATCATCACCAGCGAGGATACTGGCGGGCTAGACCTCAGGTTTGGAAACGCAGACGCCATGATAGAGATGGTCAGGAGGATAGCGTACCGCGAGGGACTCGGTGATCTCCTAGCAGAGGGAGTCAAGAGGGCCTCGGAGAAGTTGGGCAGTGGCTCGGAGAGGTTCGCGATGCACGTGAAGGGCATGGAGCTGCCTGGATACGAGCCCAGGGGATCGTTCGGAATGGCCCTGGCCTACGCCACATCGGACAGGGGAGGGTGTCACCAGCGGGCCTGGACCGTCAGGGCCGAGATCGAGGGTAGGCTCGGGCTCAGGTTCTCGATAGAAGGCAGGGCCAAGTTCGTGAAGGAGACGCAGGACGAGAGGGCTGCCTGCTTCTCCCTCGTGCTGTGCGACTTCGCTCCGCTGGAGGTAAGTCACTTCGTAGACATGCTGAACGCCGCCACGGGCTTTGACTTCTCCGAGGAGGAGTACCTGAGGGCTGGCGAGAGGATATGGAACTTGACTAGGATGTTCGATGTGAGGGAGGGGGTGAGCAGAAAGGACGACACCCTGCCTCCCAGGCTGATGGAGGAGCCTCTGCCCGACGGCCCAGGCGCCGGAAACGTGATCACGAGAGATATGCTCGACCGCATGCTGGACGAGTACTACGAGCTCAGAGGGTGGGACTCCAACGGCGTGCCAACGCCTGAGAAGCTCAGGGAGCTAGCTCTCTCTGAGCTAATCTCGGATCTACCGAGAGGATGACGTAGGTATCCTTCACGCTCTTCGGCTCGTCGAGCTCCTTTGAGTCAGCATACAGACAGGCATTACTCTCCACCTAAAGCGCTTCCTACTCTGCCAACCTTCCCATGCTGGCGAGTTCCTCTGCTACGTCTTCTAGGCCGAGTTGGACCAGCTTATGCCTCTTAGGCCATCCGGTCTCCCAGTCAAGCCCTCTATACTCGTAGTACTCCTTGAGCATGACCTCCAGCTCGACCACCTGGCCCTTGCCAGGTCCCTCTGGCATCGGCTCCTCCGTGAATCTTGGGTCTAGAGTGTCCTCCTTCCTACCGACTCCCTCCCTTGCGTTAAAGGCCCTCCTGAGCATGTAGATCCTCTCTCCTGCCAGTGCGAGCTTCCTCTCGTCCCCCAGCTCCTCTATGCCCGTTAGGGCCTTCAGCCAGGGTGCGAAGTCGTCGTAGTAGTAGATCATCGGCCACATAGCTCCGTACTTGCAAGTTATCATGGAGTCCACGATGGAGTAGAAGTTCTCGGTGAGCCAGGTGAGGTACCCCTTGCCCGTCGGGTCGAGCCTGTCGTCTATCACCATCTTCTTGGCTTCCTCCTCGCCGAACCTCTCGTAGGCGTACTTCACGGCCCACGGCAGCTCGTCGTAGGTGCAGAGACCCCTCAGGTGATCCGCGCCCCTAACGTTCACTGCGTGAGCTAAGCCGATGGACTTGTGGCTCCTGCCGTCCTGTGCCGACGCCTCCAGCCCTTTGACGTGGATGACGTATCTCTCGGTTCCCTTGCCTATCTTTCGAGCTGCCCTGAGAGCGCCCTCGGCGAGCAGGTCGCCTATCCCTTCCCTCTTCGCCATCTTGTGGATGAGGTCTATCACGAGGTCGGCGTCGCCCCAGACGGGCTTGATGCCGCCAACGTCCTCCTCCGTGATCAGCCCCTTCTCGTAGCACTCCATTAGCCAGGAGATCACCTTCCCCGCGCTGATCACGTCCATCCCGTAGTCGTTGCACAGCTCGTTGGCGTGGATTATGGCGCCCAGGTCGCTCACCATGACGTTCGTGCCAAGGGCAACCAGCGCCTCATACTCCGGCCCTCCAGTGAGCGTGCAGGCGTACTTCCCCGAGTCAACGTGGTGCACGAACTTGCACTGGAGGAAGCAGGTGAAGCAGGACTTGTGGCTTATCCTGACGGCCTTGAGAGCCTCGCCGTTGATCTTTTCGGCCTCTGGGAACAGGCCGGTCCAGTGATTCCTCGTGGGCAGTCTGCCTATGCTGTGCATGACGTCAATGAGGTAGGGCGTGCCGTAGCCCCTGATCGTGTTGTTGGCTATCTCTCGCCACTCTCCCGTTGTGGCCTTCTCGTATATCCTCTGGATGACCTCCTTGAACTCCTCGAACCTGGCCACCTTGATGCCCTTGCTGCCCCTCACCGCTATGGCCTTCAGCTTCTTGGAGCCCATGACGGCCCCAAGCCCAGTCCTCCCGGCTGCGTCGTAGAAGTCAACCATGATGTTGGCGAACCTGACAAGCCTCTCTCCGGCAGGGCCTATCACGGCCGACTGAACGCTCTCGTCCCCGACGTCCTCCCATATCAGCTTGAAGGTCTCCCGCGTTCCCTTCCCCCAGAGGTGGCTCGCGTCCCTGAGTTCCACGTGGTCGTCGTCGATCCAGAGATACACGGGCTTCTCTGCCCTCCCCGTTATGGCTATGAAGTCATACCCAGCGTACTTTATCTCGGGGGCCAGCTGGCCGCCGACGTGGGATTCTCCCCAAATGCCCGTGAGTGGCGCCTTGGACGCTATAGCCAGCCTCCCCGTTGCGTGACCAAGCGTGCCAGTCACAGGACCCGTGGCAAATACTATGACGTTCTCCGGGCTGAGGGGGTCGACCTCAGGCCCCAGGTGGTTCCACAGGTACCTGGCAGCGAAGCCAGTCCCGCCGACGTACTCCCTCATCCACGCTCTTGGGGTCTCCCTCACCTGGAACTTGCCGCTCGTGAGGTCGACCTCGAGATATCTCCCTGCGTAGCCCCCCACTTCCGCCATTCACACCACCCTCGGCAGGGCCATCTCCAGGAGCTTCGGGATGCGCTCCAGAGCCTTCTTCCTCTTCATCAGGTTGGCCACGGTCACTGGCACGTACTGGAGGACCTCCTCTGGGCAGAACTTCACGCACTGTGGATCTCCACCGCAGAGGTCGCACTTGATCACCTTGTTTGAGATGGGGTCCACCACGACGCCGCCGAACGGGCATACGGCGACGCAGGTCTTGCATCCTATGCACAGATCGTAGTTCAGGTTGACCCAACCGGTCTCCCTATCCTTCTGGAGGGCCCCTGTGGGACAAGACGCCACGCAGGGTGCGTCCTCACATTGGACGCAGAAGACGGGGAAGTTCACGCCCCTCTCTGGATCTCTTATCACAGCTATCCGAGACCGCCTGGGATTGAACTCGCGTTCGTGCGAGAAGGAGCAGACAACTTCACACGCCCTGCAACCTGTGCACCTCTCGAAGTCAGCCACCAGCATCATTCTGACGACCGTCAATGTGATCGCCGGCCTGAGTGATCTAGCCTTCATAATAATGGTTCGTTTGAGTGCCTGAACCTCCTCGAGACCTATCTTGTCAAATTATCATGGAGAAGGGGCTTGTCTCCACGCATCTGAGTGTACATAGACGGCTCCGGTAGGCTGTGGATGAGGCGTACGCGAAACCTTTTTTGACGCCTCTACATCACGCGTGAACTTGGAGGTGTTAACTACGTGACAAATAGCGAAGACATTAAGGCCAGGTTCAGGTTCTACCTAACTGCTAGAGAGGCGATTGGGTCCAGAGAGCTAGAGGTCACGGTTCCCGGGGGGACTCTGGGCGATGCCCTTGAGGCCCTCAGAGCGAGGCTCGGCCCAAAGGCCTCAGTACTCTTTGAAGGAACCGGGAACCTAAAGAGTCACTACTCGGTGCTGATTAATGGAAACTTGATCAGACTTCCTCAAGGCCTGAGCATGAAGCTTAAGAGCGGCCTGGTGATCGATCTCCTCCCACCGGTCGGCGGTGGCTGACAAGGAGGCGCAGCCAGATTGCGGAGAGAGAGGGCAGATATACTGGTTCTAGGTGGAGGTCCGGCCGGCGTCTCAGCAGCGGTATCCGCGAAGAAGAGGAGGCCAAAGGCAAGGGTGGTACTAGTATCTTCGGAGCCCTCTCACTACATGAGGCCGGCGGTAACGGCGCTTCTTGAAGACCCCAGCATGAATCCCGAGGAGATCGTTTCGCTCGATCCAGTGTTCCTCCTCAGCCAAGGGGTAGAGCCGTTTACCAGGGGGCGTGTGACGGAGCTGAGCTACGGATCGGCGCACGCTCGAGGGCCTTGGGGGGAGGTTGAGTTCGAGTACGACTCACTAGTCATCGCCACAGGGGGTAAGCCCTTGATTCCCCCCGTCGAGGGAGTTGATCTAGGAGGGGTCTACTCTATCAGGACGCTGGCTGACGCTCGGAAGCTGGCAGGCTTACTCAAGCCGGGCGTGAGGCTGGCCGTGGTGGGCGCGGGCCTAGCTGGGGTCAAGCTCGCCATAGCGGCCAGCAAGAGAGGGGCTCACGTGACCCTGCTAGAGATGAAGAGGGTTCTGTGGACTGTTCTCGACCCGCCCCTGACCGAACTGGCTAGAAAACTCGTTGAGGGGTCGGGAGTTAGGGTGATTGAGAACAAGGCCGTTGACAGGCTTTTAGAGGGGCCAGAGGCGACTGTTGGAGGTGTTGAGGCTGGCGGGGAGACCTTTGAGGTAGATCTTGTTGTCTTCGCCACGGGAGTCGAGCCCAACAGCGCGCTCGCTCGGAGCCTCGGCCTGAAACTCGGCATTCGAGGGGCGATAAAGACCGACGAGGAGATGTCCACCTCCAAGGGAGGCGTCTGGGCCGCCGGGGACTGCGCCGAGACGCTGGATCTGGTGACGGGCAAGCCTACTTACAGGCCCATAGGGAGCATAGCCTTCTTGGGAGGGAAGATAGCGGGTATCAACGCGGCCGGGGGAGGCGCCAGGTACAGAGGATTCATCCGCAGGCAGGCAGAGGATGTAAAGGGGATCCACCTAGTCTCGCTTGGGCTGACCGGCGCTGAGGCCCAGGCTCTAGGCTTGAAGTATGATGTGGTTGAGCTGCATAGCTCATGGCCGGACCCACAACTTCCATGGTGGCTGAAGAGAACGCTGAAGCTGGCGGTGGCGGTAGCCGAGAGGGGAACCGGCAGGCTCCTCGGCTTCCAAGCGATTGGGGGCCCTCTAGCCAGGAGGAAGTCCTACACAATAATTCAAATGATAGCAGAGGGGCGAGAGGCCAGCAGTCTGGAGACGCTAGGCTTCAAGGCAGCTTAGCTCCGCTCAAAAAAGGGGGAGGGGAGGTCTAAGACCCCAGAGCCACCAGCACCATCTCTCCGCCGGTTGTGATTGTGGCTTTGACTAATCCGAGCGGGGGAGCATCGGTGCTCCACCAGAACGTGCCGCCGGGAGTGGATATCTTGTAGCAGGTGAACGTGCCAGCTGGCACGCTTATGGTCTCGGTTCCTATGATCGTGCTGGTGGTAGTGGTGGGGGTGTATTGATACTGCCCCGGCGTCGCAGACTGACATCCCATGCCAGGGAGGCAGACCTCAACCTCAACGGTCTCACCCGTCTCGATGCTGATCCAGGCGGTTGCAGTGGTGGCTCCACCAGCTTGACCGCTTACCTCGTACTCGTAAGTCACCTTGATGCACTCCACGCCCCTCTTGGTCTCCCTGCCCTGCACTGTTACAGTCATGTACATCATGGGCCCCTGAGGACTGGTTATCTCGTACCTTGCCCACACGCCGGGCTGCAGGCTTCGCCAGAACGAGGCGAAGTCCACAGTCGGAGGCTGCGTGGGCTGAGGCGTTGGCTGCGGAGTAGGCTCGGGACTCTTCGGAGGCTTTGACTTCTTGGGGGGTTTGGCTGTCGGGCTTGGAGCTTCCGTGGTCGGAGGCTGGGTCGTAGTCGGAGGGACCTCTCCTCTCGGCTTGATGTAGAAGTAGTAGAACCCCACACATCCCAGAGCTAGGGCCCCGATCAATATCAGGGCGATGCCCTTAGAGGTCATACCACCCACCCGCTCTTCTCCCCCAGGTAGTGGGGAGAGTCGGCCTAGTTATTGGCCTTCAGAATATTTGGTTTAGATGATTGGTCTATTAAATGCGTGGCTGTCAGCGTTAATTCGCGTGCTTCATACTTCTGATTTTGGTCAGGGGGATCACGCTTCGCTGGGCATCCCTCGGCGTCGTTGTGGCTCGCCGCCAAGCTTGAGCAGGCGATCGAGCCCCAGCGTCTTTACGGTATCTTCTCTCGGCCTTCCCTCTTCATCCCAACCCCTATACTCGTAGAACTTCAGTAGACATCTTCTGAAGTCCTCCTCACTCACGAACGCTCGTCTGCCCTTGGACGGCCCGCTCGGCACAGGCTCCCACACTCTCGGAGGCAGAACGTCCTCTCTCCGCGGATCTAGCCCTTCCCTTAAGTTGAAGAGCCTGGTCAACGTCTCTACCCTCCAGCCTATCCTGAGCAGATCGCTCACGCCGTACTCCTCGCCCGTCGACGCCTTCAGCATTCTGGAGTAGTCCTCCAGCCCGGCGTCTATGAACACGCAGATCACCAAGCTATCTGCGACGGCCTTCTCGTCTCTACTCCTAATCATGGACTCCACCGTCCCCAGCGCGCTTACATCCGGCCTCTCCCGAGAGTCAGGCCAGCCTCGCAGGTGTGAGGCGCCCACGTCCGCTGTGGCGTAGCTGAGTCCAAGCCCCAGCCTGCCCCTTGGATCCCAGGCAGCCATCTCGAGGCCCTTGACGTGAACAGCCAGCTCAGGCGCCCCCAGCCTCTCTGCAGCCCTAGCGGCTCCCTCCGCCAGCAGGTCTCCGATCCCCCTCCTGTGAGCTATGGCCTCAGCCAGCCTGAGGAATGCCTCAGCGTCTCCGAACCTGAGGTCCCTGAACTCCTCATCTCTCATGAGGCCCCTCTCCGCGCACTCAGCAGCCAAGGCCATAACGCTCCCTGCGCTGATCACGTCCATGCCGAGCCTGTTGCACTTCTCGTAGAGCCTGATCATGTCTTCTGCCCTCTCCAGGCCCAAGTTGGTGCCTAGCATCGCCATCCCCTCGTATTGGACTACTGTCATCTCGCCGCTCGGCAGCCTGTGATACTTCACGCAGGCCTTCGGGCAGAGAAAGCAAGAGAGGTCCCTGAACCGGTACTTCCTGAGCGCGGACGGGTCGTAGTTCTCGGCGTGCTCGAAGTGCGTGGTCTGGAAGTTCCTTGTTGGGAGCATGCCCAGCGTGTTGGCGGACACCACGCCCCCGGTGGTTCCGTCGTTCTGCGGACCGCGCCTACCCTCCGTCCTCCTCCAGATGTCCACCGTGATCCCCATTATCTCCTCCGGGTCGGCAGAGTCTACCCTCCCCGATCCCACGACCGCCAGGGCCTTGAGGTTCTTGGATCCCATGACTGCTCCAGTCCCTCCCCTCCCCGCCGCATGCAGCCTCTCAGAGTGGACCACGGCGAACCTCACGAGGTTCTCTCCCGCAGGCCCGATCGTCGCCACCGCAGGCCCTCCGTAGTGCCTCTCGTGGATTCGATCATGAGCCTCGTAAACGTCAAGGCCCCAGAATTGCTCCGCCCGCCTTATTTCAGCTGAGTCGTCTTCGACGTAGAGGTAGACAGGTCTCTCAGCCCTCCCCTTAATGAGGATGGCGTCGTAGCCCGCGAACTTTATCTCAGCCCCCAGAGAGCCTGAGGCGTGACTGTCGATGAAGTAGCCAGTTAGGGGAGACTTCGTGACCACAGCATAGCGTCCAGAAGCGGGCAGGAGGCCGGATACCGGACCCACAGCGAAGATCAGTGGATTCTCAGGAGAGAGTGGGTCGACCCCCTTCGGAGACTCTTTGTAGAGTAGATACGCCCCAAGCCCCTTGCCTCCCAGCAGGTTGAGCAGAACATCTCTTGGGATTCTCTCAACCCACGCCTCCTCAGAACTCAGATTGACTTTGAGGATCCGCTCCTTCCAGCCTTTCATCCTTCGTGTTGGTGATAGGACCATGGAAAAATATGTGGAGACCGGTCTCACAGAGGGCAGA
>JAVCBV010000074.1:0-10123 GCA_037917695.1 Thermoproteota archaeon
CGCCAGAGTCGCGCTGGCTGGCATAATAGCTCAGGATCCCCTGGTGATCCTGCTGGACGAGCCCACCGCCTCTTTGGACTTGACAGGCTCAGAGATCCTAGAGAGGTTCCTTGATGAGGCCAAGGCCAGAGGGAGGATAGTCTGCTTGGCATCACAGGATGCCGAGTTCGCAGCTAGAGTGGCAGATCGCGTGTACCTCCTAGCCGATGGTACAATACTCGCAAGCGGCTCGGCGGAGGAGGTTCTGTCAAACTCAGACCTCTTGATGTCCGCTGGCGTTAGGCCTCCCTCCACCGTGAGAATATACTCGAGGCTTTTTCCGAACTCAAAAGAGAAGCCTCCGATCAGGGAGGACTCTTTGATAGACAGGCTCAGAGACGCAATTTTGAGGCTACGGAGTTACGCGACGCTTGGGACTGAAGAAGACTCCTAGCAGGCTGCAATAGTTCCCGATCAACATTAGATCACTCCGAGTTCCCTTCCAACCTCCTCTGCGAGCCCTCCACCGCCGAATCTGGCCCAAATGGAGCAGGTGCCCTCGGAGGACACCATGCACGGACCGTACGGCCTCTCGGGCGTGCAGGCCCTCATGAACATTTCGCAGTCTGTCGGCTTGGCCATGCCCAGCGTGACTTCCGCGCACCGGCACCCCGGGGGGAGATCCCTCTTCCACGTCGCCTCAGTGAGCTCTGGAATCCCGTACCTCTCGAAGGCGTCGTAGAGCCTGTACTCCTCCCTGAACCTGAGGCCGCTGTCGGGAACAAATCCGATGCCCCTCCACGCCGCCTCGACCACCTCGCAGCACCGATCTATGGCTTCTCTCGCCTTTACGTTTCCCTCCCAGCGGACGACCCTCGAGTACTCGTTGACCAGCCTAGCTCTGCCCTCCTTGATCTGCCTCAATATCTCAAGTATTGCTAGAAGCACATCGAGGGGCTCGAATCCAGCCACCACGACGGGAATGCCGTACTCCCTGGCGACAAACTCCCAGGCTTTGGCCCCCGTTATCGTTGAGACGTGTCCAGGAGCTATCACCCCCCTTATCGGAGCACCTGGGTGGGTCTCGAGAACGTACCTCATGATCGGAGGTGTGAGCCTGTGCACGTTGATGAAGGAGAGATTCTCGGGGGCAAGTCCCTGCGTTAGAGCCAGCGCCGTGGCCGGAGCGGTCGTCTCGAAGCCTACTGCGAAGAAGACCGACTCTTCTCCACGTTCCCTGGATCTCTTGACCGCGTCGAGCACGCTGTAAACCACTTCTACGTCTCCACCGGCTGTCTTGGCCTCCTCTAAGCTGTTAGGTAGGCCTTTTGCGGTCCAGCTCGGCAGCCGGAAGGCGTCTCCGTAGGTGAACACCTTGATCCCGTCCATCGCCAGCCTCACGGCCGCCTCGACGTAGTAACCGGGAGTGATGCAGACGGGGCATCCGGGGCCAGCAACCAGCTCTACATTGGCAGGCATCAAGCTTCGGAGTCCGTAGTGCGTGATCGTCCACTCGTGAGTTCCGCAAAAGTCCATGATCTTGACGCTCTCACTAATTTGGAGCGCGAGTCTGTTGATGGCTGAGACGACCATTTTAGCCGGTTCCTCTGATCTAAAGGGAATTACTAGGCGATTCAGCTCGCTTGCCCCACTCGACATGCCGCTGGCCACTCAGCGGCGGCCCTATTGAAACTTTGCTCTGGGCATGCTGTCGGCTTCCACATTGGAGGATGCCTCTGTTTCGCTCAGATTGAGGAAGCAGATTTTCGGTTTCATCGAGGGTCTAGGCCTCAGGATTGCGGGGAGCGTGGCATCTCCCATGAGAAGCGGTAACAACCGCCTACAAGTTCCGAGAGAACAGAGCTTAAAAGTAACATTTCTTGACGCTACCGAAGTGACGGGGGATGCCCGAAATAGAGAAGATACACGTTGTGTGGTTGAATGGTCAGGGTTGTACCGGTGATACAGTCGCATTCACTCACGCAACGCACCCTAGCCTCGTAGATCTGCTGACGGGCTTTCTACCGCAGGCCAAGGGGATATCTGTAGACTTCCATGCCACGATCATGCCAACTTGGGGAGAAGAGTCGCTCAGCGTTCTCAGAGACGCAGCGGAGGGCAAGCTGGATCCCTTCGTGCTGGTCGTTGAGGGAGCGGTCCCAGATGAGGAGTCCGCCAAGCGGATGGGCGGCTTTTGGTGTGCTATAGGAGAGACGGGGGATGGAGAGCCTATCACGTTCAACGAGTGGCTCAGGAAGCTTTCCGCGAGGGCGGCGGCAGTAGTAGCGGCGGGCACGTGCGCCTGCTACGGAGGGATCGTGCACGGCAGGCCCAACCCGACCGGGGCGAAGGGCGTCCTAGACTTCTTAGGTCGCGAGTGGAGGAGCGCACTCGGTCTCCCAGTCATCTGCGCCCCCGGCTGCCCTGTGAGCGGTCAGAACCTGGCGGAGATCCTGACCCACTTGGTGCTGACGGCCAGAGGGCTACTGCCGCCTCCGGAGCTTGACGAGTACCATCGACCAGTCTTCATCTACGGAGTCAAGGCTCATGAGGTCTGCCCGAGGGCTGGGTTCTTCGCAGGCGGCCAGTACTCGAAGAAGTTTGGAGAGCCCTACTGCATGGGTCTGCTTGGATGCAAAGGACCAATAGCCCACTGCAACGTACCTCAGCGGGGCTTCAACGAGGGAGTTGGCGGCTGCACGACAGTTGGATCTATATGCATAGGGTGCACAGAGCCCGGGTTCCCGGACCCGCCGTACTCGCCGTTCTTCGCCAAGGCGCCTCCTGGTGTGTTCATCAAGGAGTTCATCATCGGAACGATCGGTCACTTTGCTGCTGGAATGACTAGATTGAAGAGGAGGAAGATCTAAAATGAGTGGGAAGGAGAAGGATGTTTTTGTTGAGCCCCTAACCAGGATTGAGGGTCACCTGGCGATCCACGCTAGAGCGGACGTAGAGCAGGGCAAGTACGTGGATGCTCACAGCTACGGAACCATGTTCAGAGGGATCGAGATAATCCTCAGGGGGCGGGAGCCAGCGGACGCGATCTGGATAACTCAGAGGTTGTGCGGAGTCTGCCCCGTCCCTCACGGCATGGCCTCCGTGCAGGCCGTAGACATGGCGTACGGAGTGTCGCCTCCACCGCTTGGAATTCTGCTGAGAGACCTCACACTGTTGTCTGAGGAGTTATACGACTCGGTGCTGGGCTGCTTCATACTCCAAGGCCCCGACTACAGCGAGGCCATCGTGAAGAGGTTCAACCCCTCTTGGTGGGACGAGGCGGAGAAAACCAAGGCCGATAGGGCCGATCTGCACGGCTACAGCAAGATCTCTGACATAATGAGGGCGCTGAACCCGCTCTCAGGCGAGCTGTGGCTCAGAGCGCTTCAGATGCAGAAGATGGGGAGCAAGATGGCCTCTCTGCTCGGCGGCAAGCACCCGCACATTCAGACATTCATCCCGGGCGGAGCGGCAAAGACCGTGAGCCCAAGCGACCTAGAGGCATACGCCGGGATCCTATCCAAGCACGTAGCCTTCACTAAGGAGTTCACGGCAATATTCGACGACCTGGCAGACTTCCTGTACTCTGTGGGCTATGGAGAGGCTGGAGCGAGGAAGAGCAACCTCCTCTCCTACGGAACGTACGAGGACATCGAGGTCTACAACGCCAAGTACGAGAACATGTCCGCTTGGGGTGAGAGAAGGGCCGTCACGCCAGGGGTAATAATCGACGGGGAGCTCGTCACAACAGATCTAATCGAGATAAATCTGGGAGTTAGCGAGTTCGTCGAGCACTCCTACTACAAGGAGTGGAACGGGAAGAGGATAGATAGGGATCCCCTGGGCAACGAGGTGGCGAAGGAGCACCCGTGGAACGAGGACACCATACCCAGCCCAGGCCCGTGGAAGAACTGGGATGGGAAGTACAGCTGGGTCAGGGCGCCTAGGTGGCACGACTGGAAGAGCAGGGTCGACGGCAAGTACCACGTCCTAGAGGTCGGGCCTCTCGCAAGGCTCTGGGCCACTGCGAAGGCCAAGAAGGTTCCAGAGTCGACCGGAACCAGCCTCAAGTTCACGCTACCTAGCGCCAACGTCTCGGGGTTCAGGATAGCCGACGAGATGACGCTGGAGTGGAAGGTGCCTGAGAAGCCAAACACGATAGAGAGGCTGAGGGCTAGGGCCTACTTCCACGCCTACTCTGCGTACGTCGCCTACAGCAGGGTGCTCAAGGCGCTCGAGCTGATCAGTCAGGGGAAGACCGCTGTCTGGACTCCATACGAGAGGCCGAAGACCGGTCTGGGAGTGGGGATGAACGAGGCCATGAGGGGAGCGCTCGGCCACTGGGTCATCATGAAGAACGGCGTGATAGAGTCCTACCAGCTAGTCGTCCCGACGACATGGAACGCATCTCCGAGGGATCCATTCGGCCAGCCAGGGCCTTACGAGGAGGCCATAATAGGCACTCCAATCACGGAGAGCGGGTCGGAAGAGCTGTCTGGAGTAGACGTGGCGAGGACTGTGAGGAGCTTCGACCCGTGCCTGGCCTGCGCAGTCCATGTCTACGTTGGAGACCACGCCTGCAAGAGGCAGCTGATAATCACTCCTCGCTGAAAACACCTCCTCCCAATTTTTCTCTCACTTTTTCTAGGCAGAGTTCGGCGGCTCTCTCTGCCGCCCTGAGCACTTCCTCAGAGAGGCCCAGGCCCACATCGAGAGTCTTGGGCTCGCACCCTATTATCGTCACGGCCCTTGGCAGAGCTCCGATAGAACTCGCGAGAGCAAGGATCTTGGAGAGGTCAAGCTCGTGCAGGCTGAGTTCCACGGCCCTCTCAATTTCCGCAGACTCAAGCGAACTCGTGTCGAGATCCAGAACGTATAGCGTGCCCGGCTCGCCTCTTCTCTTGACTGCGTCCACGAATATCACGTAGTCGTAGTCCCCCAGCTCTATGGCTATGGACAGAGCCGCCGATCCAAAGTCCCTGAGTTCAACGTTCTCTGGGACGCTCTTTGAGGAGAGGATCTTGATCACGTAAGGGCCGAAGCCGTCATCTCCCCGTAGGACGTTTCCAACGCCGGCTATGAGTACGTTCTTGGACTTCTCGGCGGGGCGAGTCACCTAGGTTCAACCCCCTTCCGTGTGCCCTCGGCAGGAGTACCCGCGGATTTTATGTAGGGTTCGACCGCTCCTACTCGGCGCGCGAAGTGGTAATAATCCATGCGTGAGAGGTCGGTGATCGCTTTGCACGAATGGTCGCTGGCTGAAGCCGTGATCTCCTCGCTGATCGAATACATGAGGCAAGAGGGCATCAAGCGGATACTCAGTGTGGAGATCACGTATGGAGAGGTCATGGAACTCGAGCCGGATATATTCGAGGAGGCTCTGAGGATTCTGAGCGAGAACTCGCCCCTCAAGGGCGTTGAGCTGGATCTAAGGGAGGAGAAGGCGTCATTTGGATGCAACTCCTGCGGCGCAGAGTGGAGCTTTGAAGAAGCTCACAAGATGTTGAATGACGCTCTCGGGGTCTTAGAAGAGCCCGGTGATGTGTTAGAGAGTCCTCTGCACTTCCTGCCAGACCTGGCGCCCGCGCTGCTGAAGTGCCCACGCTGCGGGAGTCGCGACATTGAGCTGAAGTCTGGCCGGGAGCTGAAGATCACGAGGGTGGTAGTCGAAAAATGAGGCGGGAGGAAGTTCCAGACGTACTGTTTGAGGAGGCTGGCCGGAGGCTCTCGAGAGCCGATAAGATCGTTCTGGTTGGGGCTGGCAAAGGAGGGGTTGGTAAGAGCCTAGTGTCAGCCTGTCTCGCACTCGGGCTCGCAGATGCTGGAGTCAAAGTCGGCCTCCTCGACTTAGACGTGCACGGAGCTGTTATTCCTGAGATCCTCGGCGTTAGAGAGATGGTGAGGGCTGGGAAGGAGGGCCTGAGGCCCGTGGAGGTGCACGGAATTGAGGTCATGTCGCTCGGCCTCCTGACAGGAGAATCCCCTGTTCCCATCCTCGGAGAGTTCAAGAGATCTCTGCTGTCTACTATGCTCGCTCTGACGAACTGGGGACGTATGGACTACCTTCTGGTTGACCTGCCGCCCGGAACGGGCGATGAGGTCATCTCCATACTCAGACTGATAAGACGCAGGCCGAAGGCTGGTGCTCTCGTTGTTACAACGCCATCCTTGGCATCTAGGGCCGTCGTGAGGAGGATGCTCTCGCTCCTGAGGGATGAAGGGATCAGGACGATTGGAATCGTGGAGAACATGGCTTATTTCAGGTGCGGCGACCAGGTGGTCAGGCCGTTTGGAGCTGGGGATGTTGAAGCCCTAGCCAGCGAGTATGGCGTGAAGGTCCTCGCGAAGCTTCCAATAGAGCCTGCCATCGAAGTAGCAGTACGAGAAGGCAGGCCTCTACACAGATCCTCGCAGGAGTTCGAATCTGCAGTGAGAGGCTTGGTCGACTCCGTGTTGAAGTCTATGTAGGTGGGGGGGAGGTTCGCATGTGCCTGGGGATCCCTGGGAAGGTCGTAGAGGTCAGGGGCAGGATGGCGGTGGTCGACTTCGGAGGCGTCAGGAGGGAGGTGGACGCCTCTCTAGAGAATGTAACGCCCGGCGACTACGTCATAGTGCACGCTGGAATAGTGATCTCAAAGCTCGATCCGGAGGAGGCCCAGAAGACCATAGAAGTTTGGCAAGAGCTGGCCAGGGCCCTCCAGGCCGGTGGGTAGGTGTCTAGATGGAGAAGGACGTAGTCAGGCTGGCCCACGGCTCCGGAGGTAAGGAGACCCAGGCGATCATCAACTCCTTGATCGTATCGATGCTAGAGAGGGAGATGAAGCGAGTGGAGGGGGGCGTCGGCACCGACGAACTCGACGACGGCTCAGCCATACCATTGCCGGGAGGAGGGTTCCTCGTATTCACCGTCGACTCGTACACAGTGAACCCGCCGTTCTTCCCCGGTGGGAACATTGGAGAGTTGGCGGCGTGCGGGACCATCAACGACCTCTTGATGATGGGCGCCAGGCCTCTTGCGATGTTAGACGCGATTGTGGCTGAGGAGGGCTTCCCCTTAGAGGATCTCAGGAGAATAGTCTCCAGCCTCGTCGAGGTCCTCAGGAGGGAGGGCGTCAAGCTGATCGGCGGGGACTTCAAGGTCATGCCTCGCGGGCAGGTGGACAGGATCGTGATCACGACGGCTGGCGTCGGAGTCGCCGAAAGGCTCATAGTGGACTCACGGCTCAAGCCGGGCGACAAGATAATCGTGTCCGGTAGCGTGGGGGAGCACGGCGCCGCGATCCTAGCCGCTCAGAAGGGAGTCGATGTGGAGTCTGAGGGTTTGATGAGCGACTCTCAGCCCCTCACCGGCTTAATGCTCCCACTCCTCGAGCGCTACGGCGAGGCTATACACGCAGCGCAGGACCCGACCAGAGGCGGGCTCGCTCAGACGCTCAACGAGTGGGCCAGGAAGACAGACTTGGTGATAGCTGTGGAGGAGACCAAGATACCCGTGAGAGAGGAGGTTAGAGCGTACACGGAGCTCATGGGGATCGATCCCTTGGCCCTCGCGTGCGAGGGACGGGCCGTCCTCGGAGTCGATCCTAGAAAGGCGGAGGAGATTCTGAGCTTCATTAGGGAACTCGGCTTTGGGGACGCAGAGATAATCGGAGAGGCCCGCTCTCTGGAGAGATACAAAGGCCTCGTCCTGCTGAAGACGAGTGCCGGAGGGCTCAGGATACTGGAGTCCCCCTCGGGGGTTCTCGTCCCCCGGATTTGTTGAGCTATCTGCTGCGACCCTTCCCCCTACTTCTCACGACGTAATCCCGCGAACCTAGCCTCGTCTTTGACGAAAGAGCTCAGTGCCCTTGCGGTAGCCTCATAGAGTTCAACTCGCGCCTCCCTTGCCACGCACTCAGAGAACCTTGGAACCCATTCCACCATGTGGGTCAGCAGGAGGAGGAAGTCCCTCTCGGCCCTTTCAGCCTCGTCGGGGTCGCCCTCCAGCATGCCCGATCTGGCCCTCTCTAGCAGGTAGGCTGCAAACTCGAGCTCTAACGCGAGGTGCTCTGGGGAGTACCCCGATCCCTCTGAGATCTCAAGCCCCCAGCTTCTCAGCGCGACCGACGCATCGAAGCCCCTCTCTAGGGGCTTCTCCTCTCCCCCAGTGGAGTAAGCAGAAGAGTGAGGCTGGCAAATCGGCTCCCCCTCTGAACCCATGAAGAGCCTAGCGTACTCCCTTTGGAGGCTTGGTAGGTCGGATTCAGAGCAGGACTTCAAAGCGCCCGCCAGCTCTCTGAACAGCTCAGAGCTCTCGTAACCCAGCGAGGCCAGAGCGCCGGCGCAAACAGCCAGGACCTCAGATGCCCACCCTTCAAAGAGGAGGTCGGAGATTCCGTCCCCCGGGTACTGGAACAGAATAGAGAGGACTGAGTACGCTGAGGCCCTCGTCAGAACGGTGTCTGGATCGCCGAGCACCATGATGATCTATCCGTGGGATCTTGGCTCTCACCGATAAAAAGGGAATCGCGGCTAGCTCAGCCTTCAAGGGCGAACGCCACTTGCCCCAAGGCTATACCACCGTCTCCAGGAGGGACCTTCGAGTTCAGCTTCAGCTCCAGGCCGGCTTGAGCTAGAGCGTCCTCCATGCCCTCAATTAGTATTGAGTTGACCGCGGCCCCGCCAGATACGGCGACGAAGTTGGCTTCCAGAGAACTCGCCGCCTTGGCCGCCAACTCTCCCAAGGCGAGACCGATTGCTCGAATCGTAGAGAACGCAAGGTCCGCCACGCCAAAGCTGTCGATTCGCTCAATCAGAGATTCCAGCAACCTCGAGGTATCTACCACGCCGCGCCCGCTCAGCGGGGCTTCAAGCCCATCCACTGGACGCCCTCCCCTCGCCGCCGCCTCTAACTTCATGGCAGGCTCTCCCTCGTATGTTCTCTCGAAGCACAACCCCAGGAAGGCAGATATCGCGTCAAGCGTTCTCCCCACGCTGGAGATCTTGGGTGTCTGCGGGTCTCTGGCCTGAGATATGGCGACCTCGGCCTCGACATCCCCCCTAGGTAGCCCGGGCAGGAGCGACCTCTCTCGCAGAAGCTCTATGATCTCGGAATCGGACATGAAGGTCGAGAGAATTCCTATCAGCATCCTGACGGGGTATCTCGCCGCCAGGTCGCCACCTGGCATGGGTTGGGGGGCTAAGTGCCCAAACCTCTCGTACCCTCCGTAGCTGGCGATAAGAACCTCTCCTCCCCAGAGCTGACCGTCATCTCCATACCCCAAGCCGTCCACGGCCACTCCCACGACCCTAGATCCTGGTGGCACTCTAACCTCCACCATGACCGAGGCCACGTGCGCGTGGTGGTGCTGCATGAGCCTGACCTCGGCGTCGTGCTCCCTGGCCCAAGCCTCAGCTAGTCGCCTGGTGCCGTATGCGGGGTGCATGTCCGCCACCAAGATGGCTTCGGAGGGGTCGATGTCGTACGTCTCGCAGAAGAAGCGGAGAGCCCTGTCCATGTAGTCGAGGTTCTCAAACTCGTCCGTGTCTCCTATGAACTGCGTCAGCACGGCCTTGTTCGAGAAGGCCACGGCTCCTGCGGTCTGGAGCTCAGCGCCGAAAGCTATGACTGGACGCTCGAGCTGAGCCGGCAGCCTGACCCAGACTGGAGCGTACCCCCTCCCCCTCCTCAGCATCGTGACGCGGCCAGCCGTGAACCTGACCACGCTGTCGTCCACCCTGTTCACAATTCTCCTGTTGTGGTGCAAGAAGTAGTCCACGAACAATGAGAGCCTCTGCCTGGCGTCCTCCTCGCTCGTACACATGGGCTTGTTGTGCTCGTTGCCGCTGGTCATGATGAGGATCCTGTCTCTGGTCTCCGAGAGCAGCATGTGGTGAAGAGGCGTGTAGGGGAGCATAACGCCGAGAGTATCCAGCCCAGGCGCGACCAGGTCTGAGATGGGAGACCCCGCCCTCTTGGGCAGCAGCACTATCGGTCTCTCAGGACTCGTGAGGAGGGACTCTGCCACCTCGTCAACTTCAACGTGCTCTCTGGCTGTCTCTAGATCCAGAGCCATGAGCGCAAACGGCTTCTCGGGTCTCCTCTTCCTCCTCCTCAGCTCCTCTACGACCGAGTCGTCCGTGGCCAGGCAGGCTATGTGGTAGC
>JAVCBV010000177.1:0-9761 GCA_037917695.1 Thermoproteota archaeon
CCCGACCGCCCACTCGATGCTGCGCGAGCTCGTCGCGTCTCTGAGGCAGTTAGTCCGCGGAGGGGGGCGGACTGTCTGCCGATCCAGCCGCGGCCAACGGTTAAATAGGGCGAGTCCGAAGGGCACCCGATTGGAAGGAGAGGGGGCAGCCAATTGGAGCAGAGAGAGATCCTGAAGAGGCTCAGGCTCGCTGGCACCACGCTTGAGGGAGACAAGCCTGTAGAAGTGGCTCTGACCTACGTCAAGGGCATAAGTCACACTCTGGCCAGCGCCATCGCCGACAAGGCTGGCATTGACAGGTGGACCCTGCTCGGCACTCTGAGCGAAGAGGAGCTGGCCAAGCTGGAGGAGGTCATCAAGGACCCAGCGAAGTTCGGCATCCCCTGGTGGCTTCTCAACAGGCAGAGAGACCCAGTCAACGGCCAGTCTAAGCTCCTGATAGGAGACGAGCTAGACTTCACGATGAAGCAGGACATCAACAAGATGAAGAAGATGAAGAGCTGGAAGGGAATAAGACACTCCCTCGGCTTGAAGGTGAGGGGCCAGAGGACAAAGACCACCGGAAGGGCCGGCAGGACGGTCGGATACCAGAGGAAGCGGAGGTGATAGCCGGTGGGAGATCCGAAGAAGCCTAGGAAGAAGTACGAGCGGCCCCTCAAGCCCTGGAGCAGGGCCGTACTTGAGGAGTCCAACAGGCTCGCCGGGATGTACGGCCTGAGGAACAAGAGGGAACTCTGGCGGGCCGAGTTCATGGCCAGGAAGTACAGGAGGATGGTGAGGGAGGCGCTGACGCTTCACCCTGAGGAGGCTGCCGCCATACTGAAGCCAGCCATTCAAAGGCTGCAGAAGCTCGGGATACTGGGGCCTGACGCCACTCCTGACGACATGCTCGACGTAACCGCGAAGGACTTCCTGGAGAGGAGGCTCCAGACGATCGTGTGGAAGAAGGGGTTCGCCAAGACCCCCTACCAGGCTAGGCAGATGATAGTGCACGGGCACATATGGGTCGCTGGCAGGAGGATAAGGTCTCCAGGTTACCTCGTTCCCCTCAGCGAGGAGGACAAGATAGAGTGCACTCACCCAGAGTACCTGCGGGCCCAAGCAGGTGAGGCCCCCGCGGAAGCTTCTGCAGAAGCCCCTGCTGAGGGTGGAGAGGGAGGTGAGAGCTGATGTCCCAGGAGTCCAAGAAGAAGGGTAAGATAGCCGTGGCTCACATCTACTCGTCGTTCAACGACACGATAGTCCACATCACAGACATTACCGGTGCCGAGACGCTCGCCATGTACAGCGGGGGCATGTTCGTTGACGCGGACAGGCTAGAGGGCTCCCCCTACGCCGCGCTGAAGGCGGCCATGGCAGCAGCCAGGGACCTCCAGAGGAAGGGGATCACTCAGCTGATCGTGAAGGTGAGGGCCCCTGGAGGGATAAAGAGCAGGATCCCGGGCCCCGGGGCCACGGCGGCCATAAGAGGGTTGGCGAGGAGCGGGATACTCCTGCTCAGAGTTGAGGACGTGACTCCGATACCTCACGACGGCTGCAGGAAGCCTCACGGCAGGAGGGGCAGGAGGGTCTGAGGCACTGCCTTAAATAGGGCAGAAGGGCTCTTTAGCGTTGAGGCTGCCCCCTCATGGTGAGCACCTGGGCAGACTTCCTCATGGACAGCAGGTACCGCCACGCCGGAGGCAGAGTGATTAGACGAACCAGCCCAGACGGCATGTCAATGCTTGTAGAGCTAAGATCTCCGAGGGGGCCCATCAGGGTTCTCGTTGCAGTATACGACGGAGATGACGACCCCAGGTATCTGCCGAGGTGGTTGAACGATCTGGTTGATGATTACGTGGGTGGGTGGGAGGAACTCAGGAGGCTGGGAATCTCCAGGATAGATGTGTGGCTCCCACACGGAATATACGAGATATTTGTCAGGGAAGCTCCGGAGGAGGTCAGGGGCGTACCCATCTCGCTGCAGGATATCCAGGATCTCCGTCTGCCGCTGGAGAGCGTGGAGGGGGCCAGCAGATCGTTCATCCGAGCCGTCGGCGAGATAAGTGTCACTCGCGAGGAGGGGAAGGTCGAGAGGGTCGAGGAGCCAAGCCCCCCTCGGGCTGTGGAGAGGGAAGCATCCAGGCCCGCCGACCTAGAGCTGCTCCAGGAGAGCGGGAGGCTCGTGGACTTGCTTGAGGAGCTGCTCAAGGAGCTCCGCAGGAGGGGCAGGACAGAGGAGAGCGAGGAGAAGCTGTCCGCGCTTGAGGAGTCCCTAAGAAGGCTCGCGGACGAGATAAGAGAGCTGAAGAGCGGCAGCACTTTGGAGTCCCTCCGCTTGGCGGCGCTGGAGAAGAGGGTCGACGAACTCTCAAGGTCCATCGAGATGCTCCTGACGATAGTACGCCTGCTGAGTTCGGGCGCCTCCATCGCGCCAACCCCGATGGAGATCCGCCCCAGGCTAGATGTGGCTCCCCCCAGAAGGGAGTTCAAGGCCCCCGTCGAGAGGCGCGAGGCAACCCCGACCGAAACCGTTAAGGACTTGAGGGTGGAGGCCCAGCCCGAGAAGCCGCCCGGGGAAGGTGTATCTCTGGACCTCTTGGAGGAGTTCGCCAGGGACAATCCCTGGGCAGACGTCCTATCCAAAAAGGGTGTGAAGGGAGATGAGGGTTAGGATCGTTGACTACAAGCCCCCCTTCGTCAGGCTTGTTCTGGAAGATGCCAATCCATCCTACGCGAACGCGTTCAGGCGGGCCCTCCTCTCAGAGGTCCCCGTAATGGCAGTGGACGAGGTGATATTCTACGCGAACACGACGGCCTTCCTAGACGAGGAGATAGCCCACAGGCTGGCAATGGTGCCCATACGCACGGACCTAAAGACCTACTCGCTTGGAGACGGCTCGGTAGTCACGCTGAAGCTGGACAGAACAGCTGAGGAGGACATGGAGGTCGTGTACGCAGGCGATCTAGAGCCCTCCGACCCAGTGATAGTCCCCGTGAGGCCGAAGATACCGATCGTGAAAATGGCCAAGGGAGACAGGCTCAGGTTCGACGCCCTCGTGAGGATGGGCAAGGGCAAGTGGCACGCCAAGTGGCAGGCCGCCAGCGGGCTGGGCTACTCCTACTACCCCATATACCGCCTGGCCCCAAAGGCCGTGAAGGAGTGCTCAAAGCACCTGAAGCCGTGCCCCAAGGAAGCTGTCGGGGAGGAAGAAGGAGGCTTCGTGGTGGTTAAGGACTACCTATCTTGCCCAGGCCTCGAGGAGTGCATAGAGAGGCTGAGGAGGGAGCGGCCAGAGCTCGTCAAGGTCGTCGAGTGGGACGACAGCCGATTCATAATCAAGTTCGAGACGACGGGCGCTCTCACGATACCCGAGATACTCGAGGCAGCCGTCGAGGAGCTGCTCAAGAAGTTCCAGAGGTTTGAAGACGAGCTGAAGGCCGCCTTAGAATCCCCGGGCTCCAGTCAGCGCTAGACTTTTATCGGCCGGCGCCCCTAATCTGACGCTAGAGCGGGGGTAGCCAAGCCTGGTCCAAGGCGCCCGCTTGAGGGGCGGGTGGGCGTAGGCCCGCGTGGGTTCAAATCCCACCCCCCGCACCAGTCCTGCCTCGGCTGCTTTGAGCTTGCTTCTCCTTGGAGTGTGTGATCATCCCAACCGCAGTTTCCCAGCACCTCAGCTGTTCCTGGCCACGGAGCTTGCCGGAGGGGCCTGGAACAGAGTGGATGATCTCGCAAGCTCGTCTCTCAAAGGAACCCCGCGGCCCAGCCAGTTTATCCCCACTAGGAACCAGGCAGAAGGCTCGGGTGCGACTGCTAGCTCTTACCGTTTGCGTTCTGAGGGGATAAACTCAGGATCGAGGCTTGGACTAGATCCCTGACCAGCGGCTAAGAGACCCCACGTTTATTAACGCAGGACTTCAGTGTGCCGAGAAGGTGCGAGCCAAATGCCCAGACCCACAGGGCCGACCAATCCCGTTTCCATAAAGACTATCAACGCCCTTGAGAAGGCTTCGCGTTTGGCTGGAGCTAGGATATGGGCAGACGTAGCCGAGAGGCTCAGGAAGCCCAGGAGAAGCCGCATAGAAGTGAACCTCTGGAAGATCGACAAGTTGACTGCCCCGAACGACGTCGTGGTGATCCCCGGTAAGGTCCTCGGCGAGGGGAGACTGACCAAACCGGTCACGGTCGCCGCCTTGACGTTCTCAGAGTCCGCCAAGAAGAAAATAGCAGAGGCCGGAGGCCGGGCCCTTAGCCTTGTGGAGCTAGCCCAGGAGAACCCGAAGGGTTCTGGCGTCAAGATAATCGCGTGAGGGGTGGGCCGTCATGGCGAACTTCGACATCGTGGTGGATGCTGAGGGGAAGATCCTAGGCAGAATGGCCAGCTTCGTCGCCAAGCAGCTCCTGCTTGGCAAGAGGGTTGCCATAATCAACGCCGAGAAGGCCGTGATAACGGGCAACCCCTCGACCATACTGCAGAAGTATCTCAAGAGGAGGGCCATTCAGGGCAAACCCAGACCCGAGAGAGGACCCGTCCAGCCCAGAACTCCAGATAGGATAGTCTGGAAGACCGTGAGGGGCATGCTGCCAATGAAAAAGGCCAAGGGGAGGGAGGCGCTAAGGAGGCTTAGGGTATATATGGGGGTTCCGCCAGAACTCCAGAACGTCGAGCCGGTGCAGCTGGAGGAGGAGTACATAGTGAACCACCTGAAGCCCAAGCCGGGGGTCAAGCAGGTAACGGTGCTGTGGCTCGCCAAGCAGCTAGGTTGGAGGGGTGAGCCGCAATGAGTGAGCAGGCTCAGAGGAGAATAGGAGAGGTTCTCGCCCACGCCTCGGCGGCGAGAAAGACCGCTAGAGCGTTCGCCGTGGTGAGGAGGGGGGCAGGCAGGCTCTACATAAACGGATTCCCCGTGGAGGTCTACGCTCCGAATGAGTTCGTCAGGATGAAGATACTGGAGCCCCTCTGGCTGGCTGGAGAGGATGTCTACGGCGACCTTGACATCTTCGTAAGGGTGAGGGGCGGCGGATTCATGGCTCAGGCCGACGCGATAAGGATGGCCACAGGAAGGGCGCTCGTACGGTATACCGGCTCTAAGGAGCTGGAAGAGCTCTACAAGGAGTATGACAGGACAATCTTGGCCGGCGACCCCAGACAGAGGGAGCCAAAGAAGTTCGGCGGCAGGCGCGCTAGAGCGAGGTTCCAAAAGTCCTACAGGTGACCTTTTAATCGGAGTGGTCTCGCCGCGCTCGGTGAGCTAGATGGGAGTTACTCATGGTTCGGCTGGCGACCTCAAGAAGGGGAGTTACGTCGTAATTGATGGTGAGCCATGCGTCGTGCTCAGCGTTGCGAAGTCTAAGCCAGGAAAGCACGGGGCAGCAAAGGTAAGGATAGAGGCCAGAGGCCTCTTTGACGGCAGCCGGAGGTCAAAGATCTTTCCGGCGGACGCCGCCGTGGAGATACCAATCATATCCAAGAGGTCGGCGCAGGTTCTTGCTGTAATGGGCGACACAGTTCAGCTGATGGATCTGGAGACCTACGAGACCTTCGAACTACCCCTGTCAAGCGTTGAGGAGGAGGACAGGCCGAAGTTGGCCGCGGGAGCCGAGGTGGAGTACTGGGAGGCCTTGGGCAAGAGGAAGGTAATGAATGTGAAGGGGCCCAGCTAAGCAAGCTGGGAGCATGACCATCTTGAGTCACTTCGCTCAGCAGAAGAGGCGATCGCTAGAGGTCGTTCTAGGACTCCTCGAGCACAGGGCGCTGTGCCCCTACTGCGTGGGGAGCCTCTTAGCGACCTACAGCAGGAGGGTGAGTTCTTGGGTCCTAGGCCATGCGCTCCTCTCCAGAGAGTCTGAGGCCGGCGGCGCCAGAGGTGCCACGGCCTCGAGAGGTCTCAGTGGAGAGTGCTCGCTCTGTGGAGGGCTCCTGCCGGAATCCACTCCCAAGCTCACCTACAGGCTGATAGAGGAGCTCTCCAAGTACGAGTTCGAGTCCTTCAAGGGCGGCGCTGTACTGCCACCACACGTCCATGAGGCTCACGACGAGGTCAGGGGCAGGTGCGGCATCTGGACCGCCGAGTCGCCGAAGGTCACCGTCTCCAGGTTCGTCGACGACGTCGTGTCGGTAGAGACCCGAGCCAGGATAGACCCCGCGAGGCCCGACGTCGTTGGGCTGATAGACCTGAGCAGGGGGGCCGTTGAGATTCAGGTCAACCCCGTGTATGTAGGAGGGAGGTACCTCAAGCTCGTTAGGGGGATATCGCAGTCCAGGTGGGTGTGCCCCAGCTGCGGCGGGGCCGGGTGCGAGGACTGCGGCTGGACCGGCTTCAGGTTCGGCGACTCGGTTGAGCACATCATAGGTGAGCCGGCCAAGAGGGCATTTGAAGCCGAGGACTACAAGCTGCACGCAGCGGGTAGGGAGGACGTGGACGCGAGGATGCTCGGAACAGGAAGGCCCTTCGTGTTGGAGCTCGTGAGGCCTAAGAGGAGGAAAGTGGATCTGAGGCAGCTGGAGGAGGAGATAAACAAGTCTGCTGAAGGGAAGGTTCGAGTCACGAAGCTTTGGTATGCTGACTCTTCCCTAGTCAAGCTCCTTAAGGAGGGTGCGCCCGAGACCCGGAAGGTTTACAGGGCTGTTGTCGAGGTAGATTCTGGAGTGAGCGATGAAGAGTTGGAGAGAGTGGCTCGGGCGTTGGAAGGGGCCCTGATCGAGCAGAGGACGCCAACTCGAGTGCTGAGGAGGAGAGCCGACGTAGTCAGGAGGAAGAGGGTGTACAGGGTCGAGGTGAAGAGGCTATCGGAGAGCTCGTTCGAGATGATCGTGGAGTGCGACGGAGGGCTCTACGTGAAGGAGCTAGTGTCTGGAGATCAGGGCAGGACTCGCCCCAGCGTCGCATCGATACTGGGGAAAAAAGCTTTTTGTAGGGAGCTTGATGTTCTTGCTGTACTGACCCAGTACGTCTGATGCGGCCGGAAGGTGATCGGTTTGACTAGGAAATCCAAGGGATACCTACACCGCTCAAGGGACTTCCTCTCCAAGTCCCCCAGAGAGAGGGGACTCCCTCCGCTGTCTAGGTTCTTCCAGCAGTTTGAGGTGGGCCAGAAGGTCGTGATAGATGTGGTCCCCTCCGAGCGGAAGGGGATCCCTCACAGGAGGTACCAGGGTAAGGTCGGCGTAGTCGTTGGCAAGAGGGGAAGAGCCTACCTGGTTGACGTAAAGGTCGGGGGCAAGGTAAAGCACCTAATAATCCCTCCAGTTCACCTGAAGCCCCACGCCGAACCTGCGAAGGGTTCGGGAGGATGAGGCGGCTTGGATAAGAAGCCGCTGACGCTGGCCGAGGTGAAGAGCCTCATATTCGAGAGGTGGGCTAGGAACCAGGCTGCCCTGACTCCTGATCAGAGGAGGCTGTTTGAGTACCTTGCCAAGTTCACGAAGGTGAAGGATCCCGAGGCGGCCCGAAGGGCCGTTGAGGTGCTGATCGAGTCCTACGGTCTTGGGGAGGAGGACGCGATCCAGCTCATCAACGTCCTCCCGAAGACTCCAGACGAGCTGAGGCCGTTCCTCTTTAGGTCCTACCCGCTCTTAGACGAAAAGGCGTATTCCGGAATCCTCGAGACCCTAAAGGGCCTCGTTGAGGAAGAGGAAGCTGTGGAGGTAGAGGAGGCTGCCGAGGGGGCGACTTCAGAGGGGGGAGAATCGGAGGAACCCGATGAAGAATCGTCCTGAGGTGTTGACAGGTTGTGGAAGTACATCCCAGGTAGGAGGAAGCCCCACGACAGCTGGGCTTACGTGCTTGACATCTACGGAGAGCCGAGACGAGCACAAGTGGTCGGAGACCGGTACTTCATACTGATGGAGTTCTACGTCCGCCCGGGCGTGTCTCTGGAGCCAACCACCAAGGTCTACGTTGGCAAGGGGCAGAGGGAGCACGTGAGCAGGTTCCTTAGGTACCTCTCCTTCTCAGAGCTGAGGGGACCAGCTCAGGGGAACCTGGAGGAGGCGGTCAAGAAGGCAGTGACCGAGGGCGAGGCCTTCTTCGTGCAGTTCTTCAACGAGTCCAGGCCCGTCACGACGAGGCTTCACCAGCTCGAGCTGCTTCCCGGGGTCGGCAAGAAGCTCCTCATGAAGATCCTAGAAGAGAGGAGGAAGGGCCTCTTCCTCTCCTACTCCGATGTGGAAGAGAGGACCGGGCTCAGAGATCCTGCTGGGGCCATACAGGCGAGGGTGATCGAGGAGCTAACCGGAGACGAGAGATACCTGATTTTCGTAGCTCATAAGAGGATATTCGAAGAAGAGGAGATGTTGCTCTGAGTCTGCACTCTTGTTTTATTCCTTTGGCCTGGGTAGATGAGAGATGCATCGAGAGTCCAAGAGTTCCTACGTGATAGACGATATAGTGCTGATACACGGCCTGCTGAGGGAGGAGAGAGTCCAGAGAATCATTCGGGGCTCGGAGCTCATAGTGCCGAAGGGAGTGGTCAGGCAGCTGGAGACCATAGCGTCTCAGGGGGACAGGTCGGCCCTTGCCGGACTGGCGGAACTCGCTAGGCTCAAGGACCTGGAGAAGCGGGGGGAGATAGCCTCCCTAAGGATAGTTGACCACGGCTTTAGTGGTGTTGACGCTCTGGAGGAGATAGCGAAGGCCACGGGTGCCGTCATCCTCACGGGCGACTCCATAAGGGCCATAGCTCTAGGCCTCAAGGACGTCAAGGTGGAGTACGTAGGCCCGCCCAGGGGGAGGCTCACCGTAGAGCAGTTCTTCACCGAGGACACGATGAGCATCCATCTCAAGGAGGGTGCGCCTCCCCTGGCCAAGAGGGGTAGGCCCGGCGAGTTCAGGCTTGTCAAGCTGAGGGAGGAACCCCTCACGCATGAGGAAGTACGCAAGATGGCCTACGAGATCATAGAGAGGGCGAAACTCGATCCAAACGCCTTCATCGAGGTCAGGAAGAAAAACGCGTACGTGATTCAGTTCGGGGAGTACAGGATCTTGGTGGCTTTCCCGCCCTTCTCAGACGGCATAGAGATAACCGCTGTGAGGCCTGTCGTGAGGGTCACGCTGGAGGACTACGATCTAAGCGAGAAGCTCAAGGAGAGACTGGCGGAGAAGGCGGAGGGAGTCGTGATAGCAGGTCCTCCCGGCGCCGGGAAGACCACGTTCGCCAGCGCTCTGGCCGAGTTCTACAGGTCCCTCGGCAAGATAGTCAAGACGCTGGAGTCACCCAGGGACCTCATGGTAGGCCCAGAGGTGACCCAGTATGGCAAGTTGGACGGCAGCTTCGAGAGCACAGCCGACCTGCTCCTGCTGGTCAGGCCTGACTACGTGATCTTCGACGAGATGAGAAAGACGGACGACTTCATGATATTCGTGGACATGAGGCTCGCTGGCATAGGGATGGTGGGCGTTGTCCACTGCGGCGCCCCTATTGAGGCGATCCAGCGGTTCATCGGCAGGGTCGACTTGGGCCTGCTGCCCCACGTGGTCGACACAGTGATATTCATTCAAGACGGTCGCGTCGTCAAGGTCTACAGCCTCAAGATCACGGTCAAGCTGCCTACGGGAATGCAGGACACCTCGCTCGCCAGGCCCGTGGTGCTCGTCAGCGACTTCGAGACGGGCATACCCGAGTACGAGATCTACACGTTCGGGGACGAGGTCGTCGTGATGCCCGTGGGCAGGCCGAGGGTCAGGGCTAGGGAGGCCCGCGTCGCCAGGCTCGAGAGGGAGGGCCTGAGGTACAGGCTCATCAGGCGAAAACACACAGTTGTGCTCGACCTAGGTCCCGA
>JAVCBV010000165.1:0-9656 GCA_037917695.1 Thermoproteota archaeon
GTTCCAGTATGTACCCCACGTAGTCTCTCCCCTGAGGGTGGAAGTTCTTCCTAGCGGGGTTGACATTATAGGCAGGGATGGCCTCTACCACCGCCCCCTTGACCTCCAGCCGATCTCCTCGCCTGATGGGAACGGTCTCCCCTCCCAGGCCCTCTAACTTCTTTAGGCAGCTGGGAGGCGCCACTATGGTGGTCTGAGGACCTGAGATCTTCTCGACGTCCTCTCGTGAGCAGTGATCAAAGTGATCGTGTGTTATCAGCACTAGGTCGGCGGTAGGCCCGCCGCCTATCTCGTAGGGGTCGATGTACACGGTAAGGGTGTTGGATATCCTGAACGCAGCGTGGCCCAGCCAGATAATCTTGAGTGGTCCGTACTCGTACAATCCTCTCCCCAAGCTAGTAGAACGCGTCATCACCTAATCAATGTGATGGAGGGTGGTCCCCTGAAGCCCAGGCAGCTCAGCGGCCGAAGCCTCGCCGCCGGGAGTAACTGGTCATTCCACCCTCCAAGGCGTTAGAAAGCCGGACGATAAATGCGTTAAGTCGTCTCCTCTCCTCCCCGAGTCTCCACCGTGGTCAGCTGGAGCCTAGAACCATGAGGAACTCCGTGAGATGGAAGAGAATCTCTCGACTACCTCTGAGGGGCGGGTCTAGCCGACGTAAGATGGCATCTCGCCCTCTTTCTCCTCAGCTCTCGCCTCTTCTTCCTTCATGGTAACTTTCAGCTCGGCGGCAGAGAGGAGCCTAGATGACACAACCGCTGGAGATATAGTACCTGCAAGTACTAGAACGTTTGGGCGGGAGGCTAGCTTCTTTAGCGTCTCTGTGACTTTCGTGGCCAACGTGTCGAATGCACTGCCAGATTCTGCGTCCATGGTCAACTTGATGAGATCTGTTGGGATTAGGTACTCAACGCCTTCGATGTACACGACGGCCGGCCCCATCAGCGTGCTGGCCAGAGAAGTCAATTCCATCACGACGGTCTCAAAATTCGTTCTTATGGCGTCAACGTTCACCACGTATAGCTTAGCGTGGGCCTTGGATGCAACGAGCTTCGCGAGAGCGCGCCCCTTGAGGGGATCCTCGTCTGGGAGGTCGATTAGGACTAGACCCGGCCCTGGGCCTCCTCTCAGCTTCGCTATGGCTCTCGACAGGGTTTCAGCGATTGGGTGAACTTGCTTTGCCTCCTCATCCGATATCCGCGTGTCTACTTCTTGGATCGGAGGCATTGGAACCGGTTCAATCGCGTACCTGAAGCCCTGCTCCTCGACTATTGCCCTGAGGAAGTATTCCATTAGCTCCAGCTTCCCTAGCAACTTTGGTTCCGTCACCTTCCCCTTGGTGAGTAGTAGAGCGGTTTCTGTGACCTTTGCTGCCCCGACATCGCGGACAAAGACGCTGTAGAAGGTCATCCCGCTCAGGAGTTCTACGATTCTCTCGAGCCTCCCGGGTTGCTCAGCCTCTCTGGCTAACTTCAGCGGATCCAGTCTCGTGTCGATTATCAGGTCAATAAGCTCCGCGTCAAGGCGAGAGAACATGAGGAGAGACATAAGTTTGAAGGGACCCAGCTTGCTCAGGATCTCTCTCTGCGTGAGAGGGATCCTGTACTCCTTCACAAACTCTATGCCGTCTGGATCGGCTTCCACGCAAGTGGCCTGCGTCATATAGAAGCAGGGCTTCACAACGCCTCTTACTCGAATTACATCGCCTGGGAAGAAGTAGAATGGAGTGACCTTCACGACCACAGTTATAGTCCCGGTATCGTCTTCCACCACGAGCCTCTCGTACATCTCTTGACCCAGCCTCACTGTGGGAAGTACCTCTCGGATCTTCCCCTCGATCTCTACCTCCTCACCTCTTGGAATCTCGCCGCTGGCTATCTCTCCGATTTTAGTCCCCAGGGGTCTCCCCCGGTGGTCGAAGAGAGCAAGCCTCATTAACCTTCGCTTTCCGCCTCGACCAGTGGAACGATCTTATCTCTGACGTAGTTGATGAAGTTCTCAACTTCGGTAGCTGTAAATACGGTTATCACACAGTTCCTGGTCAAACCAACGGTCAAACCCCACTCTCTGTCCTCGAACACCACGTACCAGATCTTCCCGTGCCTCAAATATTCTTGATACAGGCCCGTATCTGCGAGAGCCTCGCCGAAGAGGGAGAGCTTGTTAATGTTGGGCAGGTCAACCTGGTCGAAGTACACCACCTTGGTGGCCTCAGGGTTGGTCTCGTGAAGCGCCCTGAGCGTGTCGTGGGATATCCTAGCCTCCACGATTCCCCCTGGTCCAGTCAGTAAGGCCGAAGATAGCAGAGCCGTCACAGCATTCGCCTTCCTCCTCTTAGCCATCACGAGCAGCATAAGACCCGAGTCCGTCGAGAAGAAGAGAAATGGGATTGTCCTAGCAGAGACGTCGTATCTGATTTCCTCCCTGCCGAATAGAGGCACCAGGTACTCCTCGTAGAGTTCCCCCCTCAGCTCTCCCTCCCTGAGGTCCATGACCTCAGTCTGAGTCACTAACTTGAACTCCCGGTCTCCCTTGGCCACGGAAGCCTCAGACCTCCACTCTCTCAGCTTCTCAGCGGCCAGCTCGAGCGTGAGATCTGCGAGAACCCTAAACAGCTTGCCTACGAGAGCCATATCGCCTGTTTATTCCAGGGCAAATTGAAAAGGCTACCTCAGATCTTTTTCGAGGAAAAAGTGTGGCTGAAATGAAGCCGCCTCGGGGGACCTACATCAAAGAAGTGGTGCTGGAGAACTTCATGTCTTACGAGTACGCGCGAGTTCCCCTGAGGCCCGGCTTAAACATCGTGGCGGGGCCAAACGGCGCCGGAAAGTCGTCAATAGTGCTGGCAATCGCAATAGCCCTAGGCCAGACCTACACGGAGAGGTCTAGGAGGCTCAGAGACCTCATAAGAAGGGGAGAGAGGCTGGCCAGGGTCACAGTAGTATTTGACAACACGCCGCGCGATGGGAAGAGGCCCATACCCTTCTCGAGGGAGGATGAGGTCAGAGTCTCAAGGTACCTCAGGAGCGACGGCACGTACTGGTTTGAAATGGACTACAGAACCGTGGACAAGTATGAGTTGACCAGACAGCTGGCCAGGATAGGCATCGATCCCGACAACATGCTCGTGATAATGCACCAAGGGACTATGGCGGAGTTCGCGTCCATTGACCCGAGGGAGAGGCTCGTCATGGTGGAGGAGGCAGCCGGCCTTCACGAATACAGAGAGAGAGTCCTGAGAGCTATGGAAGAACTCGCGGGCATAGAAGTTGAGATCTCAAAGGCGCAAGATCTGCTTAGGCGGGCCCAAGAGACCCTTGGAGTCTGGAGGATGAAGTACGAGCGTCTGCTGGAGAGGCGCGAGCTGGAAGCTAGGGCAAGACTGCTGAAGGCTGAGCTGGCCTGGTCCAAGTATGAGCACAAGCTGGAAGTGGTTAGATCGCTGGAGAGAGATCTGGAGGAGGCTGAGACTAAGGAGAAGGAATTGCAGTCCAAGGTAGAGTTGCTGAGTGCAGAGTTGGATGAGTTGGAACAGAGGCTGGCTGAAGGCTGGAGGGCTCTCCTGACCGAGACCAACCCAAAGGCGCTCGTGGAGGTAGAGCGTGTCTCGCGACTCTGGAGGGATTTCATGGAACTGCACAGGGAGATCGTTGAGAAGGCCGTCAGCAAGGCGCTGGCGGAGTCGGAACTCAGGGCCACGGGAGAACTCCTCTCAAGGCTGAGAACTAAGTTGAGGAGAGAGAAGAAAGAGCTCGAGGAGCTAAGATCAGAGGCTGAGTCTGTTGAACGGCCGGAGGGCGTGTTGAGGCATCCAGAAGAAATTGTAGACGAGCTAAAGCTTGTGGGGGCCCGGCTCGCATCGCTTGGAGACGTCTCAGACGAAGTCGAGGATATGTACAAGCGGTACGAGAAGACTTACGAGGAGATACGCCAGAGGGTTGAGCAGCTGGAGACCAACAGAAGGGAGGTCTTGGAAGCTCTGACTGAGAGGGCAGAGTACTGGCGAAAAGTGGTCTCAGACCTCGTGAGAGAGGTTGACAGGGAGTTTGGCGAGATCCTGCGGAGACTTGGTGGAGTTGGGTCGGTTCGGTTGATCGATGCCGACGACATCAGGACTGCCGGTCTCGAGATCTTGGCCGGCTTCAGAGGAATGGATCTCGTCCCGCTTGAGTCGCGGGCCCTGAGCGGTGGTGAGAGGGCAGCTACCGTCATAGCCTTCCTGCTGAGCCTGCAGAAGCACGTTAAGTCGCCGGTGAGGATAGTTGACGAGTTCGACGTGCACATGGATCCATCTAACAGAGAGGCAGCCATTAGGGAATTCGCCAGGGTGCTGGCGGAGGCGGGTGGACAGAGCGTCCTAGTCACCCCAGGTCCGCCCCCAGAGGTGGAAGGACCTGTCCACGTGCTCATCGTCCAGAAGGTCGGGGGAGCGTCTAGGGTGAGCGGGGCATGAACTCTCAGAAGAGGCTGGAGATATTCGAGAGGGTACTCGACCTCGTTGAATCTGTGCTTCGTGGCAAGGTGGATCCATTCGAGGTGAACGTCGTACAACTCCTGAGGAGGCTGAGACAGGAGTTTCCGAAGCTGAGGGGCTGGGACGAGGTCAACCTGGACCTGGAGTCCGTGCTGGGCTTGGCCAGGGTCGTTGTAAAGCAAGAGGAGTGGGTAGAGCACAGGGCTTCGCGACTCTTCATAGACCCTCTCCTTGTGACCCTGAAGGTAGAGACCCTCGACCCCAAAGCCCTAGCCAGCGTGCTACTGAAGAGCTGGAGACCCATAGTCGAGGCTAGGGGGATCACGCCGACGTTTCTCGAGGCCGCGGCTAGGTATTGGATGGAGCTCCCTCCCTACTCGGGCAGGAGGGAGGGACTCCCGACTGCAGGTGGGCCAGAAGAGGGCTTTGAATTGCCTTGGAGCCCAGAGGAGTTCGAGGCGCTCCTCGAGACCGAGAGAACTCGGATCTCGGAGCTGCTCCAAGAGCGTGGCGGAAAGGTCCCGTATCAAGAGTACGTCGCCGAGGGGACATTCTGGGATAGAGTGCGGAGGGCCTACCTCCTCAGCTTCTTAGCGACCAGGGGAGAGGTCTCCCTCTCGAAGGACCCTCTCACTGGGGAGATCTACATAGCCGGCCCAAGAGAGTCAGCCGATCATCCACGGTCATTGGTTGTCAGCTTCACTAAGGGTGAGGGAGATGTCTGAAGAGCGTGGAGAGGACCTCAGGAAGAAGGTGAGGCGTGCAGCGCACATGCTGCTCCTCAGGAGCCACACAAAACCGGGGGTTAAGGGATGGGAACTAAGGAGGGCCCTAGGGAAGGACTTCAAGCTGGTCCTAAAGCTCCTTGATGAGGAACTCAAGGACATCGGCTTCAAAGTAGTTGCTAAGCTCCCAGACGGATCGGGCGCGAAGGAAGGGGACCTCAAAGAGGCCATCTTTTACGTGACTTTTAGGGAGCCGCCTGATTGGCCAGAGGTCAGGGGCTCCGGCTGGAGGATAGATGAGATGGCCGCGCTTGCGGCATGTGTGGCCTTCATCTCAGCGAAAGGAGGTGTGGCAAGCAGGGAAGAGCTCGAGGAGCTCCTCTCATCGAAGATGGCTCGGTGGAAGGTGCCCGGAACATTAACTAGGCTCATTAGAGCCGGGTACCTGACCGAGGTGGAGGAAGGGCTCACTCTTGGGTGGAGGACTAGAGTAGAGATCGATGTTGAACTCTTGCTTAGCCTTCTTCTGGGCTCCCGTGGAACTTGAGGCGCTCCCTCTCTCGCTCTAAGATGAGTTCCAACAATATCGTCTCATTTCCCTGGGATCGCTCCAGTACTTCCAGCAAAGCCCCCCTTGGGAGCCTCGAGACCAGAGCTAGGATGGCAAGCCGCCCGTACTTCTCAATGAGCGCGGCCGTCCTCTTGAGTTCCCTGTGTATTCGAGCAAGCCTCTTGTTGGACTTAAGCGTAGGTTGGGAAGCCCTCAAGGCCCTCTCAACCAGCAGCTCTGGAGCATCAATCAATCCAAGCTTGTTGGACCCGCAAACGGGGCACGCCGGCCTGTCAGGGAGGAGGTAGAGTTCCACCTCCTCCACGTAGCTCCTGCAGTTCAAGCAGGCGAGGGTTCTCGTCTCCGAGAGCAGCCTGACCCTAAGCCTCTCTCTTCGTAATAACCTCCTCTTCTCTGGCGGTATCGTCTCTAGCTTCATGCTGATCCACCTCAGGCCATCCTCGCCCACAGGCGTCAGCCTGTCCACTCTGCCCCTGTTGACGACCTCCCACTCTCCAGAGGAGATCTTCATCAGCACAGACTCGGCGCCTTGCACCGAGAGGTCTCTCTCCAAGACGTCCCTCATCGCCTGCGTGTACACCGGCGTGTCCCTCAAACCCTCCAGCAGTCGAGTCACGAGGGACGGTGTTACCTCCACCTCCGCGGAGAGCACCCCCATCTTACGCGCGGCCTGGACGAGCCTAAACCTGAAGTAACCGCTCCTCTCGACCGCCGATAGGAGCGTCTCTCCCACGTCGGCTGGAGGAGACCTCAAGGCCTTCGCAATCATATCTGGCGAGACAAGCGGGCCCGTTAGGTAGATCCTATAGGGATCCTCCGCCACGCTGACAGCAGATCCCGTCTCCTTGGCCACGATCTCAGCCAGGTAGCGGCCGAGAGCCCTATTGGCCAGGGTTCCCGCGTGGACATGGATTATTGTGGTCTTGCCAGCAGACTCAACGACTATGCGTCTGTGCGTGGGAACAGGCAGGCCTAGTTTGGAGGTCTCGTAGGTCGGCCTTAGGGCCAGCAGTAGAGGTTTGTGGGAGACCTTATAGTGCTTGGCGATGCTCTCTGCGATCTCCTTGAGCTCCATTCCAGAGCGGACTAGCCTATTGACCTTGTCCCTTATCTGACCGACCTCTTGCGATATAGAGAATGGTACCGGGATCTCCTCGCCAAGCCAGTGAGGCACGGCCCCCTCTGGATCAGGGTCTCTAGCGACGTAGACCCTGTCTTTGAAGATCTGGACTATCCTCCAGACCTCTCCGGCCATGATGAACTTGGACCCTGGTTCACCCCTCTCGGCAACGAACGGCTCATCCAGCGTACCTATTGGCTCCTCCGTGTCCTGATCCACCACGGTATATGTCTTTACCTCAGGGATCATGGACAGGGTCTCAAAGTAGTAGGGGAACATCCTGGCAAAGCCTGGGCCCCTCCTGAAGGTCCCTCCAGGCGAGAGCAGCACGGGCTCCCTTGGCATTTGGGAGAGAAATCGCAGTAGCGCCAAGAACTCGTCTTCCTCCAATCTGCGGTAGTTGTAGGCCCTCCTTATGAGGCTAAGAGCTTCATGGATACTCCACTCAGGCTTCCACATCAGCAGCGCTATCAGCTCATGAAATAGAGCGTCTAGAGGCTTTGAGGGGATATTCACGGGCTCGAGTTCTTCTCTTAGGGCTCTTGAACAGATCACCGCTGACTCCAGCGCGTCGTCCGGAGTCATTACCACGACCACTCCTCTGCTGACCTCCCCCACCCTGTGACCGCTCCTGCCAACCCTCTGAACGAGCCTGGTTGCCTGCCTGGGCGACATGTACTGGATCACGAGGTCTATGTGGCCTACGTCGATGCCGAGCTCAAGCGAGCTGGTTGAGACGAGGGATCTAACCTGACCTTCCCGCAGCGCCCTCTCGGCCGAGATCCTAGCCTTGGCGGCAAGAGACCCGTGGTGAACGGCCATTGCCAGCTTCTCTTCCCACATCCTGAGTCGGCTGCCCAGTATCTCCGCCATGGACCTCGTGTTCGTGAAGATTAGAGTCGTCTGGGCCTCTTCTATGAGCTGCCTTATCCTCCTGAGTCTCGCGGTGACCTCTGGAACCGTGTATAGCTTGGAGGCCAGCTCCACATCCATCGAGGTTGGTTGAGGGTACTCGAGGCGAAGGGACATGGCTTTAGACGCTGGGACGTAGATTATCTCTGCCTTAGGAGAGGAACCCGTTAGGAACTCCGCGACCGCCTCAGGAGAGCCCACCGTGGCAGAGAGGCCTACGATCTGCGGGTTCTCTGCCGTGAGAAGCTTCAGCCTCTCGAGGGCTAGGGCCAGCTGAGCTCCTCTCTTGCTCTCTGCAAGCTCGTGCACCTCATCTACTATCGCGTGGCGCGTGAATCTCAGGTGCTCACGAAATCTCTTGGCTACCAACAGCACTTGGAGAGTCTCTGGAGTCGTGACAAGCACGTCTGGAGGGTGCAGAGTCTGTGTTCGCCTCTCAGCAGGGGGGGTGTCTCCGTGCCTCACGCCGACGGTCATGTCAAGCCTTCCAACCCACCAAGAGATCCTGAGGAGGAGATCCCTGTTCAAAGCCCTCAAGGGCGTTATGTAGAGTAGCTTCACTCCTGGAGACCCTCTAGCCGACGTGAGCCTGGCTAGTATAGGCAGAAGCGCCGCCTCTGTCTTTCCCGTACCGGTGGGCGCTATGAGCAGTACATTCTTCCCGTCCAAAATGACGGGGATGGCCTCCTCTTGAGGCTCAGTTGGTGTCGTGATCCCCCTCTCCTCAAGGGCCGCCCTGATGGGCTCAGGCAGGAGTCTGAAGGCTCCCTCTACCACCAAAACATACCCCTCATCAACCTTCTACTACTCCACCCGGGTTCCCTTATTTCCACACGCCCGCCAAGCTCCCGCAACCCCTCTACGAGCACCTTCAGCGCCTCTTTGACGGCTTTCTCGGCTTCTTCAGGGTTATCTGCTGACGCCTGAACGTGAATCTCTAGCACGGGCACCGTGAGTTCGCCTCCAGAGGGGTGGCTCTTCACGTAGACCCGGGGCGATGTCTTCATGGCTCTGTCGACTACCGGTGCGGCGGACGACTCAGGAACTCCCTCGCACAGAACTGTCCCCTCGGCTATGAAGATCTTGGGTCCCCTCCCCCGGAGTATGGGCTCTATGTGGGCCTCAAAGATCCCCTTCATCTCTGCCGGAACCCCGGGAAGGGCGGCCACAAGCTTTCCGTCTACGTCCAGCAGCACGCCAGGAGCGGTGCCAACTGGGTTTGGCAGGGGCCTGGCCCCCTCCGGAAGCATCGCCATCTTGACTCTGTGCTCAGTGAGCTCCAGACCTCTCTCAGCGTACTTCTTTCGTACCATCTCAAGAGCCTCCTCGTTTAACACGAGTTGCCGCCCCAGGGCTTTTGCTAGGCAGGCCAGCGTCATGTCATCGAACGTCGGGCCAAGCCCGCCCGTCGAGATGACGACGCTCGCTTCCAAGTCAAGCGCCGTTCTGAACGCCCAGGCGATGTCGTCACACTCGTCCCTCACCTCCAAGCCCAGCCTTACCTTGTATCCGAGGAGAGTCAGCTTCTTGGCCAGCCACGTCAGATTAGTGTTGACGGTCTTGCCGATCAAGAGCTCGTTGCCCACCGAGATTATGACGGCCTCATAAGCGTTAGAACTCGGCATCAAAAGCGAATTCGATGAGTAAGGTTCTCTCCATCGCCAAGGATCTGTACAACTCAGAGAGGTCCCACGGGTGACCTCGCCTGAATATGCCCAGCGCTCCGGCGAGTGGGCTTGTGAGCGATGCTATACAACCCGCCAGAGCGCTAGGGTGGACCAAAGGAGGAGTCACCCCAATAATCTCGACGGGCGCGTTTTACTCCTTGGAACCATTTTATGGTTTGTTAGTGT
>JAVCBV010000048.1:0-9585 GCA_037917695.1 Thermoproteota archaeon
GAGGTTGAAGCTGGCCCCATCCGGCCCTTGCACGAACACGCTGAGGTTGGCGTCCATCGGCGTCCCGAGGAGGACGCTCTCAACTCTGACGCCGACGACGCAGAGGGTGGCGTTGCAGCTCGACTCGTGGCGGATCTCGAGCACGTCGACTGTGAAGTTTGCCGATGCGCTCAAGTTGTCCACTCGGACTGACAGGCTGTACTCCCCTAGTGGGACAGGAGATAGCTCCGGCAGCGGAAACTCGAGGACCCATCCCGAGCGGGTGGGCCTTAACCACTCCGAGAGGTTCAGGGTACGGTTGTCCGGGGTAGTCAGAAGCGTCGAGGGCCGCGGACCTTTTCCCTTTCCGTTTGCACCGGCAGGGGCGGATATGTTAGCAGTCAGGTTTTCCCAAGGGCTGAGGTACTCTGCCTCCAGCAAAACGACGACCGAGGAGTTTTCGGCACCCCCTGGAGATTTCGCGGGCTGAGCGTCGGCCGGCGGTGCTGAGAGATTTTGGAGGGTCAGAGCAAGCACGAAGAGCGTGAGAACGGCCAATAGTCTCCCCAACCGCTCCCACTTTGAGAACAGGGCTCCTGCCCGCTGGGGGTGGGCTGAGCCAACTGCCCCTCGGAGAGGAAGCAGCGGGCCCACAACTCCCCCACGCGGGCTCATGAGTAGAACTCACCTCTAGCTCGCGGACGCCTTCGCCCGCGCCTCCTCAAACTGACGTCAATCAGCCTGGAGACCACCGGAATTGAAATTGCAGTCAGCACTCCGCCCCAGAAGACAAAGTATCCCTTGATGGGGAGCCTCGGCAGTGGGAGGGGGCTGAATTCAACCCACAACGAGACCCGCCCTCCGGCGGGGAGTCCGGAGAGGTCCCACTCTAGCGCGCCGCCGTTAACGCCGCTGGGGTCTGGGGACGCGTACGTGAACCTCCTGCCCTCCGGCGGGATGATCGCCACTCTACCGGACTCGACCCTGTTGGAGAAGGGACCCATACCGAACGAGAGTTCGTCGAAGAGAACTCCGCTGGCCACGGCGTCTGACACCCTGATGGTTAGCTCGAACGACTCCGACTCGCCCGGCCTAAGCGGCTGCCATAGGGAGTACCTGAGCACCAGAGATCCGTTCTCCCACAGCGGGACGACCTCCATGTCCACCCCCCTGGTGACGTCTCTGGCAGAGAGCACATCGACGGACAGGTTCGCCCTCTCCGCCCCCGGGAGAGGGAGGCCACTGAGCGACCTCTGCCTCACCCCTGTCACGGGGAGCCTGCCGTATCCGGGAACCACGGGAACTCTTCCGTCGTTCCTGAGCGTCGCCGCTATGGAGAGGGTGAGCGAGCCGTCTCCGGAGACCTTCACCTCGATCTCAAGGTTCTCGTACACCAGTGGATTGTACTCCTGAGCGCGGGCCGGGGCGACTCCCGTTGAGGTCAGCAGGACGGCAAGCACACCGACTGAGCAGAGGGCCACGAGAGGGCGAGCGGACATACCTTGACTCCCCGCCAACCTCAAAAAAGGTTCAGTGAGTGGGGGCCTTCCTCCTCCTCTCGGACAGGACCCCCACGATCACGAGCGCGGCGACGGCGATGATCATCCACTGCTCGTACGTGACCGCGCCAATCTCAAGGGACGCTGACGGCATGAGGACCGCCGAGGCGTCGAGGGTGTTCCTTGGGTCGACGCCCACTATGAAGATGTCCGGTATGCTGTACTCTCCCTGGCCCACGACACAGTAGTGAGCCACCACTGGGTTGTAGACATCCATGTCGAGGTTCTCGTAGACCCCCTTTGCGGATACGGCCACCTTGCCGCCCGAGCTGGCTGAGAGGCTGTCCTGGATCCAGACCACCTTGTAGGTGGTCCCGTTGACCTTGAAGGCGTCTCCCTCGTTGAAGGTTCTTATCGTGCCGTTCCTGAAGTTTATGTGCACCGCGGAGTTGCTGGAGGGATACACCAGCCAGCTGGACGAGGTTCCGTCGCTGAAGGTGACCTCAACCGACTTCTCGGCCTGTGCGGTGGTGTTGTCGAACCACTCGGCGAACCCCATCTGGGGGGCGGGTATCGGGTAGGTCTTCCAGACGTACCCCTTGGAGTAGCCGCTGAGGCCGGTTATGACGAGGCTGTAGTCGTCGGGCGACGCTGGGTCGGCGTCCTGCGCCAGCATCTCGATGGGGAAGAACATCATGCTCTCGTTGGCCGAGCTTCCCAGGACCTCGGCGAAGTTCAGGGGGATCAGGTCGTAGAACTCCACGTAAGGGGTCATCCACTGGCCGGCGTTGTAGACCTCTATCGTGATGCACGTCATGTTGTCGTTCGGGCCCGGCCTGACCTCCTTCCTGGCCTTCACGAGGTACCCCTTGACCACCCAGATCATCTCCTTGACGACGTACCTCGACTTGCCGTCCGAGTCGGCGCCCACGGTGGTGTTGGTGTAGTTCATCCAGCCGTAGGTCTCGTCCCTCTGTATCCTGAACCTGTACTCTTCCCAGACCTTGGGCACCACGCCGGACGAGAAGCTGAACGGGCCGTACTGATAGGAGGTTCTGTCCTCGCCAGGCCCAATGACCGCAATCGGCGATCCAGTCTGTGAATTCTCAGACCCGTCTATCGGCTTGTCCCCTGGGTTGTTGGTCGTGGTGGCCCAGAGTTTAGTGTAGACGATCTCGTAGTCGAAGACCCCGCTCGTGTCGTATATCACGAGGGTCTCGTACCAGGTCGTTGGGGTAGTGGTGTCCTGCTCCTTCTTGGCCTCGAAGTCCACGTCCGAGGAGGCGTACAGGTACCCCACGTAGGCCCCGCTGAAGGCAGCGTTGTCCAGCTTGAACCTGAGGTGTATCCTGCCCAGCTCGACCTTCTGGGTGCTGCCGCCCACCTCGTCCAAGTCGGGAGTACCGTGGATCGTGACCCCCGTGAGGTTCGCGTTGGAGTCGGCGGCTATCTGGAACCAGCCATCGGGCCAGCTCCCGTCGCTGGTCCAGATGAGTTGCTTTGCGTCGCCAGACAGGCCCGAGCTTCCCGCGGTGGCGCTGCCGGCGGAGGTGAACGCGGGGTTTCCGGTTGCGTTAGCCCACCCCTCAACGCCGTTGTCGGCTGGCAGGATCTTCCTGAGCTTGACGTCCACGGGCACCGACATGTCGTTGATCACCGTGATGTTCACCTCTATGTCCTGGGCCTGGCCGTCGACTATCTTCTCGGGGTCAATCGTCTCCGTGACCCTCAGAGGTGGGCAGACAGAGATGGAGGACCCGTTTATCGCGTAGGTGAGCACGATCCTGTCACCGGAGTCAAGCTCCGTCACGTGTACCCAGTACATCGCAATTGGGTCACCGTACCCGGACGTAGGGTAGGTGTTGGTGATCCAGGAGGGCAGGCTCGCCCCGGGGTTGTAGATCACGACCTTGGCGTAGGAGGGCTGCTCGACGACGCTGAGCGGGGTGAGGTAAGTATAGGTCTGTTCGAGGTAGATGGGGAGCCAGATGTCGAACACCCTCTCCCCGGCCGAGTTGTATATGGTGACGTTGCCGGTGACGTTCCACGCGCCGCAGTTGACGTTGAGACCGTCTGTCTCTATCGTCGCGTTGACCCACTCAGACACATATACAGAGAGGGGGGCGTCGGGTGAGGCGCTCGTCGGCGTGATGAAGCTGGGTACTGCGGCTATTATCCCCAAGATCAGGGCTCCAACGACCTTCCTGCACTTCATAACTCATCACCTGACTAATATTCAAGCATATTGCTTGAATATTAATTTCATTTCTTATCATTTCAGCGAATGGCCTACCTTAAAACGGTTATAGTCATAGGACCAAACACTCGACAATGCGGACATTTTCCCCTCCTTAGAGTTCGATTCGCGCGTTAAGGTGGAATTTATCGAGGTCATATAGGGCATATATCGAATATCTTGGCGGTTTGCAGACACATATCGGATATGAGAAAAACAGAAAGAGGGGAAAAGAATGCCTACAGCTTGGGAAGGAGGAGAAGCGGCAGGCCTATGAGCGAGGCTAGAAGCATGCTGGCGATTATTCCCAGTATGAAAGCCACTATTGCGATTAGAATTGCCTGGCCCCAGCCTATGTCGAACCACGATTTGATGAGCCATATCCAAGCTATCAAAGCGATCAGCGGGCCTATGAGTGGTATCAGAGACAGTACTATTGCTAGGATGGCGCCTATTAGAGCCAGGGCTGCCACGGAGAGGATGCCCTTCTCCTTCTCGGTCGGCAGTACAAACTTCTGCGCGAGCCATAGGACGATCGCGTTTACGATAAAGCCTAGGAGACCCACTATCCCTAGCACTACGATCCTGAGCATGGTGTGACACTCCCTGGAAGGATGAAATTTAAGCGTAATGCGTTACATCCCTGGCCTCCTCAGTTCAGGCATTGCCGGAGTGTACGGAAAACTCTCGCTCAATCTATCCTTTCGGAAAACATCTTTCGCCTTTCTCCTGGGCGTCGTACGCGGGCTCTCGGCTGGACGGCCGATTGGGAGCACGGCAACAGGAATCAACTCAGACCCTGACGCTCCCACGGCTCTCAAGACGGCCGAGTCGTCAAACGCTCCTATCCAGCACGTCCCGTAGCCTAGCGCATGGGCTGCTAGCATCGCAAAGGTGCACGCGATCGTCGCATCCTGGAGAGCATAGAGGCTTGCTCCCCTCCTCCCGTACACCCTAGCAGACTTCTTTGGATCCGCCAAGAATACCAGAACCACGGGCGCTTCTGCCACAAAGTCCTGCCCCCAGCACGCTCTGGCGAGTTCCTTTCTGATAGCTGGATCAGTTACAACTACCACGTTGTAGGCCTGGAGGTTTCCAGCGGACGGCGCCGAGGCCGTAGCCTCCAAAATCAAGTTCAAGTCCCGCTCATCGATTGGATCTGGTTTGAAGGCTCTAACTGATCTCCTCTCAGCCATCACCTTGAATAAATCGCAACACTCAGACACGATCTCCCCTCACGAAACCTCTCTGCTTAGTTCCTCGATCATAATTGATATGTGCTCCGGGGATAGCTTTCCGAAGCTTATCCTGAACCACTCTGGGGTCGACCCAAACGCCTCTCCAGGGACCACGCCAACTATGACGTCTCTCTCTGGGCTTAGGAGTCGTGATATTAGTTCAGACGCGTCAGAGAATCTTGGGTGTCTGGCAAACACGTAGAACGCACCTACCGGCTCTACAAACTCGAATCCAAGTCTCTTGAGCGAAGAGACGATCTTGTCCCGCCTGAGCTTATAGTAGGCCCGGACTCCGTCAAAGTAAGTCTCATCTGCGGCACGCAGCTCTTCGGCAAAAATCCTCTGCGACACGTCGCTGGACCCGGCCGTGGTATGGTAGACTATCTTCCCCGCTCTGACCGCCACCTCCTTGTCGTGGGAGTATATGTATCCGATTCTTATGCCTGGCAGAGAGAGGCTCTTTGACGCTGTGTCCAGCAGTATGTCTCCAGGGAACGACGGCCGCGGGCCGTAGTAAATCTCGTGATAGACAGAGTCATTTATCATAGTGACCTTTTTGGCCTGGAGTTCTTCCCACAGCTCCTCTAGCACCTTCCCACGTGGAACGTGGCCCGTCGGGTTATTTGGGAAGTTAACCATCACCGCCTTAACCTTGCCGTCGAGCTTGGAGAGGATCTCTCCAACTAGATCCTTAGACAGTGGGTCGTAAGTGTCGTACTTCAACCCGGCTAGCTCCGCTTGAGGATAGTACAGCGGAAATCCGGGTTTTGGTAAGAGGACCTTCCCTCTCCTGAACAGGGCTAGAGAGACAAAGCAGGCGTGGGCTCCGCTCGCTGTAATCACCACCCTCTCCGGATCTTCCCTGACCCCCAGAGTTCTGGAGGCGAACTCAGCTGCGGCCTCCCTTACGGTTCTCAGGCCGGAGAACGGAGTGTACTCCCTGCCGACCCTCTCCAGCCTAGCCAAGACATCGGCCACGGGGAGCGGAGGGTCGTGAGACGGGGCTCCTATGTGCGCGTCAATAACCTTCTTTCCCTGAGCTCTAAACTTGTCACAGATAGCAAAGACGTCCCTAATCGTGAGGACCTCTCGCGGTCTGCCTGACATGAGCCTCCCCGGGCGCAGAGCAGTTTAACGGAAAAACGTTTTCCCATCTCCCTCAGTGGGGACTCCCAGAGGTAGGTCTGTTGCCCAGGTGGGCGGGGCCTGTAGGCTCCTCACTGCATCCATGGCCGCTCTAGTGTTACCAGCCGACAGGAACTCTATTGACGCTCTCTTCCGCGCCTCTGCCGACAAGCATGCGGCGCCAAGTTCGTCGTACTTCGCGGAGGCCCTGAGGTACCACACTGCTGCCTCATGTGGGACCCTTCCCGAGAGGAGCTCCCCCATCCAGAAGCATGCCTTTGCCTCTCTTTCTATCAATCCTGGGATTTTTAGTCCGGATTCTCGCAGACCAGCGCACGATAGAGCAAGTTCCGCCCAGTACCGGAAGGCGCGGTGTCGCAGACCCGAGTCCATCAGAGCTGAGGCCGCCTTCTCGAGGGCCTGGTGATACAGCTCCAGAACCGGAGCGCCGGCAATTACGTGGGGCCTCAGAGTCTCGACGGCCTCTGCGTACAGCAAGCCAGCGATCGCCGTCAGGCCCCTACGTGAAGTGAGATCTCCCGCCTCTAGCAGCAGCGTAGCCTTCGCGAAGGGGTTCTCTCGCCTCCTAGCGAGGGCGACCTTAAGAACGGCGGCAACCAAAGAGAATCCATTCTGCTCCAGCTTGTTTGCTGCGTCTCGCGACACGTTTCCGAACCTCTTCAGGAGGGAGTAGACCAGGGGCCATCCGCCCGAGCCGACTATCGCATCCAAGATGGCGACCTGAGCCCATGAAAGGAGTTCCCTTCGAGTGAGCTTTGGCAGGAATATCCAGACTAGAGAGGGCCAGTTCAAGAACGCAGAGCTGGCCACCTCTCTCAGCCTCTTAGCCTTCCCCGGGTCATTTGCCTCTGAGAAGAGCCTCATAATTACAGACCAAGCGACCCCGTAGGGCCACCCGACGAGTGCTAGCAGCTGAGATGGTTCTAGCGTCTTAATTGAATCCAGCCCTGTGCGCTCTAGACGAGACCTTAGCTCGCTCACCAGCAGTGGATCAACCCTCCTGCTGCAACCGTTGAGAGCCAGCTTGATCGCTTTTTCTAATACGTCAGAGCCGTCCTCTGGGGGAGCGCTGCTCGACGATCCAGCGCAGCTGTTGCCCCGCTCGCTGTCTACTATGCTCGTTAGTAGACCCATGAATATTGGCTCAGCAGGTAGGTTGAGGCCTCTCAGGTCCGAGAGAAGCCTCACAGCCAAGTCTGGTCTGCGGCTGTAGAGCTGGCGGCCGAACTCGAACCACCAGTCATGGCCCTGGGGCCTCCCTCCAGCCACTTTCTTCCTCAGGAGGAGCCTCCTGAATATTGGAATCCTGCAGAGAACCACCTCGAAGGGGGAGGCCATGCTGGCGAGTGAGATCAACTTTTCCCAATCTGTAGGACCGCCTCCGCGTCGACTCAGTTCTTTCCATAGCTCCAGAGTGACAATGGCGGCATGTTCGGGTTTGGCACACATTCAACATTGCAATACATCCTTGCGCGTAAAGAGGGAGCGGTCCGAACGTAATACCCGATTGCCACTCAGGCCAGCGGGGTCCCCAGGCTCTCTAGCGGCGCGCCAGAGAGGAACCTCTCGAGCGCCTCCTCCAAGCCATCTGAGGGCACCCTTACCTGCTGCATCGTGTCTCTGTCCCTTAAGGTCACCGTCCCGTCCTCGAGGGTTTGATAGTCCACAGTAACGCAGGCTGGAGTGCCGACCTCGTCCATCCTTCTGTACCTCCTGCCAATGGAGTCCTTCTCATCGTAGTACGCCTCAAACCTCTTAGAGAGCCTCTCTGCCAGACCTCTTGCCACCTCTGGGAGCCCGTCCTTTGACACCAGCGGGAAGACTCCAACCTCTATTGGGGCTAGGTACCTCGGCAACTCGAGCCATCGTCTCTTCTCGTCCTCCCTGTACGCCATCATGAGCACGTGGAGCACCGTCCTGTCCAGACCTATCGAGGGCTCGTACAGATGCGGTATGACCTTCCCCCTCGGCGTCTGCACGGACAGATCGACGCCTGAAGCCTTAGCGTGTCCCTTGAGGTCATAGTCAGTTCTGTAAGCATTGTTGACCAGCTCCACCCACCCCAGGTCCTCGGTATAGGCCTCCAGATCCCAGTGCGCTGAGGCGTAGTGAGCCCTCTCTCCCTCCCCAAGTTCCCTGTATCTGAGGCGCTCGAGCGGGATACCGATAACCTCGTTGAAGAACTTCTGGTATATTGCGAGCCAGTACGTGATCAGAGCGTTTATCGTGTATCCGCTCTCAAGGGCCTCTCTGACCGTCATCTCCGTGATTTGGCCTGTCTCCTTATCCTCCTGCCTCAGGAACCTCAGTTTGTAATCCATCAGACCCTTTATCTTCTCCTCGTAGACGGATATGTCCTCCGGGTCGAAGAAAACGTGTATCTCAAGCTGTTGGAACTCTCTCATTCGGACTAGGGCCCTCCTTGGTGAGATCTCATTCCTGAACACCCTGCCCCGCTGTGCCATGATGAACGGCAGCTTGCCCCTCATGACTGTGAACGTCCTCTTATACTCTACGACGCTCCCCTGAGTGGTCTCAGGTCTCAACGCGGCGTTCGGCTCCTCCGCCTCGGCGCCAACCGCCAGTGGGAACATGAGGTTGAACCTCTTCACCTCCGTCCAGTCGAAAGCCCCGCACTTGGGGCACCTAATCTGAGAGTCCAACAGCATCCCGTACAGCTCCTCGTCCGTAGCTGCTTCAAGGCTCTCCCCGATCTCTAGAGACTCCTCAAGGAGCTTGTCGATCCTGAATCTAGAGTGACATCTCTTGCACTCCACCAGTTTGTCGAAGAAGTGCTCCAGGTGGCCGGAGGCCTCAAACACCTTGAGGGGCAGCACCAAAGGGGTCTCTAGCTCCACAGCCCCCTCGGGTCTGATTATGTGCTCCCTCCAGAGCTGGACGATCTTCTCCTTGAGCCTGTACCCTAGAGGGCCGTAGACCCAGAAGCCCGCCGGGGCCTGAGGGTACAGGTCTCGCGCCGAGGGCCAGAAGAATCCCCTTCTAGCAGCCAGCTCGACTACTCTCTCGAAGGTTCCTCTCCCAGCAACCCCAACCATCGGATCACCCTCTCGGGTATTTTAGCGGCGTTCAGTATCACCTGGAGTGCCTCCTCTTTGCTCATGCCCTCCTCGGTGGTCAAGGTCTTGAGGAGGAACCTGGTCCATATCTCGCTCTCCTTGGGGCCCATGTGCGGGTAGTGGCGCCTGATGAACTCTACCGCCGGCCTGGGCTCAGCAGCCAGCGCCACAGCCTCCTCACCCACAATAGCTCGACCACGACCGCCGCGATTAAGGTTGCCACCACGTAGAAGACACATAATAACAGCAGGCCCAGCAGCCCCGTGCCAACTAGGACCTGGATGAAGACTTCCCACTCACTCATGCTATCCCCACGTGTCTTCTGCACGACCGCGTGCTATATACTCGACCATCTCCCTGGTGAGGGCGACTCCCACAACTGTGCACCAGTCCATCAGGATGTGCTTCTT
>JAVCBV010000016.1:0-9306 GCA_037917695.1 Thermoproteota archaeon
TGACCATGATGTCCTTCACCTTGAGCCGCTCGAGGACGCTCAGCCCCACTATGGGGACCCTCTTCCCCCTCTCTTCAAGCCTCCTGGTGTAGATGGTTGACTCCATCAGAACGAGCGAGAAGAAGTAGGAGGTGGCGCAGACAGCCAAGAGAGAGGGGATCAGCTTGTAATTGCGTCCTAGCTCTGTTATGATGACTACGGCGGTCAGCGGAGCCCGCGTTGCAGCCGCAAAGTGTGCTGCCATCCCGGCCAGAGCGAAGAGCTCCGGCTCTGGAAATAGTGTGGGGTTGGCGGCGTTCAGCAGGCGGCCCAGCACCGTGCCGATGGCAGCGCCTATGAACAGCGTGGGCGTGAAGATCCCTCCGGAGCCTCCCGAGCCGACCGAGAGGGATGTGGCGAATATCTTAACGAAGGCTAAGGTGAGTAGGAGCGCGAGAGTCCCCTCCCCAGCCAGAATCCTATTCAGCCCGTCGAAGCCAGGCCCCATTATGCCCCAACCCAAGCTCCAGAAACCTATCACTCCAGTGGCCAAGCCTCCGATCACTGGCTTCACCCACTCGGGAATCCTCCAAGCTTCGAATCCGTCCTCGAAGAAGTACAGAATGTCAACCCACGCTCTGGCCACTATCGCCATCGCAAGACCGAATGCTAGGAGGACGAGCAGCTCCATGGGGTTGGGCAGAGAAACGTGAGCGGGAATCGCTACCTCAAAGTCCAAGAGACCGCTACCGCGGAGATTGCTGATACAAAGGCGGGTATCAGTTCTACGGAGTAAACTGCGCCGAGGAGAATCTCTAGGCCGAACAGCACTCCTCCTAGAGGCGCGTCAAAGGCTGCGGCTATTCCAGCAGAGAGTCCGGCGATGAGAAGAAGCTTCCTAGGCCTCGACGGCATTTTGAGGGCGCCAGCAAGAGACGAGCCGAAGCCAGCCCCAACCTGGCCTATTGGTCCCTCCCTTCCGGCGCTACCTCCCAGGCCTATCAGCGCTCCAGAGGTCAGAATCCTGGCTATGGGAACTCTGAGCGCTATTCTGCCCTCCTTGAAGAGGAAGGACTCTATTACATTGGGAATTCCGTGACCCTTGACCTCTGGAGCCATCTTCCAGGTTATAACGCCAGATATCAGGCCTCCAATGGCCGGCGCCAGTATGAGGCCCAGATCCAACGGGCCCGCTGTGAACCTACCCTTCACGAACTCGAGGAGTTCTCTGAACAACTCTATTGCTTCGTCGAGAGCAACGGCGGAGAGCCCTGCCACGACCCCCGTGATCACAGCCGAAAGCTCGAGCCTGCCATACCTTCTCGTGAGCCCAGCGATACGCCTCCAGAATATCTGCCTCCTCAGCTCTCTGCGCGGCTCTATCAAGCTGCTCGCCCCTACGCTGTGTCCTCCAGTGTCACGTCGGCCATCGCCGATCGGGCCCTTAATTATTGCCCCAACCCTACGGCTTGGGTGCATTAGGGTTGATCCCAATATCGAGACCCCTGATTGGCGATGAGGAGATACATGCGGTCTCTGAGGTGCTTAGGAGTGGAATGTTGGCCCAAGGAAAACGGGTTGCAGAGTTCGAGAGCAGATTCGCCAGCTACGTCGGCGCCTCCCATGGCGTAGCCGTCTCGAACGGAACAGCCGCCCTTCACATAGCCCTCATTGCCGCGGGGCTTGGGCCAGACGACGAGGTTGTGACCACCCCCCTCTCCTTCTTCGCCACCGCCTCGACCATACTCTTGGCGGGGGCTAGGCCAGTCTTCGTTGATGTGGACTTAGAGACGTACAACTTGGACCCCGGGGAGGTAGAGGCCGCAGTATCTGACAACACGAAAATGATTCTACCCGTGCACCTGTTCGGACACCCAGCCGACATGGATCCGATAATGAAGATCGCAGAGGAGAGGGACCTGCTAGTCTTGGAAGACGCTGCTCAAGCCCACGGAGCCGAGTACAGAGGAAGGAAGGTGGGCTCCATAGGGCACATGGCCGCGTTCAGCTTCTATCCCACCAAGAACATGACAACGGCTGAGGGTGGCATAATAACCACCAACGACTCCGAGCTCGCCGAGAAAGCGAGACTCATTAGGGATCACGGCCAGAAAGCAAAGTACGTACACGTCCTGCTCGGGTTCAACTACAGGATGACGGATCTGCAGGCGGCCATAGGTCTAGTCCAGTTGAAGAAGCTAGAGCAGATGAACGAGAGGAGGAGGAGCATCGCCAGAACCTACATAGAGGAGCTATCTGGACTGGATGGATTGGAGGTCCCAGTCGAGAAGCCGTGGGCTAAGCATGCCTGGCACCTCTTCCCTCTGCGTGCCGTTAAGGTACATAGAGACAAGCTGATAGAGGCCATCAGAAAAAGAGGCGTCGACGCCAGGCCCAGCTATCCTTCTCCGATATACGAGCAGCCGGTCATGGCAGACCTGGGCAAGAAGGGAGTCGACCCGCTCTGGTTCGCTAGGTCGGGCGAGGCGTTCAAGAAGAGGAGCTGCCCGAACGCCGAGAGGCTGGTGAGGGAGACCCTGCTTATCCCCATTCACCCGGGACTGTCTGAAGAAGATGTAGAAAATGTGGTGAGGGCTGTAAAAGAGGCTTACGCTGAGGTAGCTTGAGGAATCGTAGAGAGAACCCTTCGAAGGGCTCTAGCGAGGGGTATGCCGACCACCAGACCTGAGGCGGCTTGAAGCAGGTTGCCCGGCAGCTCTGCCAAGGCTGCGCCAAGTCCGTACAGTATCGTCTCAACTAAGAAGTAGCCAAGTACCATCTCGCCGACTGCTGCCGCGGCTCCAAGCAGCTCTATCCAACCTCCTCTCTTACCGGCGACCCCCGCTATCGTGCCCTCAACCCCCTTTATCACTAGTGTGAAAGGAGCCCAGTGAGGGTAGCCGCCAATGAGGTCTGCTAGAGCGGAGCCCACACCGCCGGCGAAGCCTCCTATGGATGAACCCATGGCGAGGGCCCAGGCAATTACTAGCGTGTCGCCTAGGTTTATGTACCCTCTAGTGGCTGGTACGGGCACCTGAACTACGTACGTAGCTGCGGCGACCAGAGCGGCGCCCAGCCCAGCTAGTGCGGCCCACCGGGACTCAGGCATCTTCTAACCCGGCAATACATAAGATCAAGAACTTATATATCAGTCCGAAAGCTTATACATGAGTTGACTTAGTGATGGGCATCAATTGGAGCCTATCCTGCCCTAGGTGCGGCTTCGAGCTCGATGTCAGCAGGGTCAGATCGACGTGTCCCAAATGTAATGAGCCTCTCTTGTTTGAGCCAGATCTTAGTGGGCTGCAAGGGGCTCTCAGCCCTGAAGAGCTGGCAGCCAGGCCGACCGGCGTCTGGAGATACCGCGAACTGCTTCCGGTGAGCGGGAGCCCGATCACACTGGGGGAGGGCGCGACCAGGCTCCACAGGTGCGTCAGGCTCGGCGGGGAGATTGGTGTCCAAGGTCTGCTTGTTAAGGATGAAACCAAGAACCCGACTGGCTGTTTTCTAGACAGAGGTTCCACTGTTTTAGTGTCGAGAATTGTTCAAGAAGGGTACAGAGGAATAGTTGGAACACTCAAGGGGAACCTAGGCGCCTCCCTCTCGGCCTATGCCGCCAGGGCTGGGATTGGGAGTCTGATCAGGCTTGATGGACCCACAGACCCAGCTAAGCTCTACCAGATGATAGCGTACGGCGCCGAAGTGGTTCCTCCAGACGGGGAGTTGAGGAAGCCAGAAGGTTACTACGAGGTTCTGAATTCCGACCCTCTGCTCGTAGAAGGTGAGAAGACCTTAGCCATAGAGATCGCAGAGTCCCTTGGCTGGAAGGAGCCCGACGTCCTGATAGTCCCAGTGGGGAGCGGTAGCCTGCTCACAGCCGTCTGGAAGGGATTCTCTGAGCTCAGAGAGATTGGGCTGACGAGCGGGGGTATAACCAGGATTTACGGGGTTCAGCCCCATATCGACAGCAGCGTAGCGCTCGATCTTCACTTCCCAAAGCCAGATAGGAGGTTCCAAGCTGAGAGGGCGGCTTCAGAGACGGGTGGTAGAATTCTGACGGCCTCTGACGACGAGATCATGGAAGCCTCGCGGAGGCTGGCAAGAACCGAGGGAATATTTGCGGAGCCCGCGGCCGCGTCAACTCTCGCGGCCGCCGAGAGGCTCCGGCTCGAAGGAGAGATCTCGCCTGGAGACGTTGTAGTTCTCGTTGTGACAGGGTCCGGTCTGAAGGATCCTTCTGCAGCCGTCAAGGAGCTGGAGAGGCTCCACCTCATCGACGCCTATCTAAGGGGCGAGGTCTCGGGTAGACCCATCGGTAGGACGAAAGCCATGATCCTCAAGCTACTAGCAGAGAAAAGCATGCATGGCTACGAGATCTGGAGGAGGCTTAGAGCAGCAGGTTTGGACCTCTCCCTCCCAGCGATCTATCAGCACCTGAAGGCTCTCGAGGAAATGGGAGCCGTGGCAAGGGTTCAAAGCATCTCTGAGAGCGGTCGAACCAGAGTGGTATACTCGCTCACATCGAGAGGCAGGCTCCTCTTAGCTGCAGGCGAGTGAGCTAGCGGCGTCGTTATTAACTCCTTGAAAGGAGACTCCGCTAGGTGGTTCGTTGGACGCGGAGGAAGTGAGGGCGAAGGTACTTGCGGCATTGAGAGGAGTGTACGATCCGGAGATCCCGATAAACGTGGTGGATCTGGGGCTCATAAGGGAAGTTGTCGTTGAGGAGGGAGCAGAGGGTCCGCTCGTCAAGGTCAGGTATACGATGACCGCTCCTGGCTGTCCCCTCGTCCAGATGATCTCTGAGCTTATTAGGAGCGCGGTGCAGGCTGCGGCAGGTGAGGGGGCTAAGGTAGAACTCATCTACGAAGATTTCCCGCCCTGGACACCCGCAGACATGACTGAAGAGGGGAGAGAGGAGTTCAAGAAGAGATTCGGATACGACATCATGGAGTCCTTCCTGAAGCAGTGGGGAAGCGTTGAGAATTACATAGAAGCCGTCAGAAAGGCCCTGGGCAAATAGAGGACCTTTTTACCGCAGGAGCCTAAACCCTCTTAGATCGAACTTGACCGATGTGAGGGATCTGCTGTCCTCCCTAAGGGAGGATCAGCTGAAGAAGCTCGCTAGCTCCCTAGGAATAAGGGCTGAGTTCAGAGACAGGTCAGAACTCGTGGACGCCATCTCTAGAGCCGGCGTCACCGAGGAGGACGTGCGGAGAATCCTGGGATTTCCGCCTCGTGGACCAGCGGACCCCTTCTCAGAGATAATCGCCAGGTTGGATAGGATAGAGAGGGTTCTTCGAGAACTCACAGCAGAGGTCGCGATGCTCAGGAGAATTTTGGAGAGTTCTTCGGGGCCCGTGAGGCCTCCGTTCCCACCCCACGAGCCTTCTCCGCCCTTTAAGCCGAGGTGGCCCGGAAGGTTTCCGCCAGAGGACCTGGGAGAAGTCTAACCCACCTCTGCAGAGGCTGCAAGCGCAGAGCCAATCAGCACCAGCGCGCCCTCTATTGCAACTTCGAGAGCTGGCACCTCTCCAAGGAAGATCCAGGCTAGAAGGGTCGCTCCGACCGGCTCCCCAAGGATGGCCAGAGCGACGGCGTGAGCCTTCAGGTACTTCAGAGAGTAGTTGTAGGAGGTGTGGGCTACGCACGAGGGGCCGAGGGCTAGGGCCGCGAATATCAGGTACTCTCTTGTGGGGTACCCAAGCAGGTGCTGGCCTGCAGCCAGCGCTGCGACGGCCAAGATGACGGCGGAGATTCCGTAGACTATCGCAGCGTACGGGACGACTGGGAGTGAGCGCCTCGCCGATCTCCCGGCGACCAGGTAGGCAGACAGGAATACCCCCCTGCCAAAGCGAGTACCGCACCCGTGAAGTCAAAGCTGCTCATGGAGAGCGACCTGAATCCGATCACCAAAGCTCCCGCCATACCTAGGGCCACGCCCAGCATCTCCTTCGAAGTAGGCAGCTCCCCAAGAATCATCCACGCGAGCAGGACGGAGAATATTGGGGCCGAGTCTGTTAGAACCACACTGATTGCCACAGACGTGTACTTCAGGGACGTTATCCAAGTCGCGAAGTGTAGAGCTAGCGAGATCCCCGAGAGAAAGAGCACCTTGACTCGTTTCTTCACCTCAGCTGACGTAGTAGATCTGAACGTGTGCGTAGAGGCCGCGAGAAGAATCAGAGACGCTATTCCGAGCCTATGCGCGCCGATGACTAGAGGGGGAGCCGCGCTAAGCTTGATCAACACGCTAGCGGAGGACACCACTGATACCCCTACCAGGAGAGCTAATCTGGGATCTATGTGCGGGCTGCCGTCCTTATCCACCGTCCCAGCTTGAATAGGTCGAAAAAGAAAAGATCTCCGTCCCAGAGGTTGCTAGAAGCTAGGGGCGAATCTTGCAGAATGCCTTCAGCTGTCACGACCGCAACATCGCTCTCTCATGGAAAAGTGGGGTCGCTGGACAGCATGTTTTTTGTTGACCTAGCAGAGATTAAGCCTCGATGAAGATTAGAGAAGCCGATGAGGCCGACGCTACAGACATAGTAGAGGTGTACACCTACGGCGAGTCGATTGACGACAGGCTGGAGAGGGTCAGAAGGTTTGGATGGTGGGGTGACGAGGAGGCACTGGCATGGTACCTGAAGGCGCTCAAGTCTGTGGGCGGAGTTTCTCTGGTGGCTGAGGAGGAGGGGGAGGTTCTAGGAGAGGCTGAGATCGCCCCAGACAGGGATCCCAGCTTAGTGGGAGAGCACGCGTTCTTGCTGAGCCTCTGGATTCACCCAAAGTGGAGGGGGAGGGGGGTGGCCAGGTCTCTCCTCGAGGTCTGCATAGAGGTCGCGAGAAACTGGGGCTTCTACTCGCTGGATACTGTACCTTTCTCTGGCACGGAGAGGTTCTTCGCCAATGTAGGGTTCTCTAAGGTCGCCAATCAGATCGTCGCGGAGGCGGAGACTAGGCCGGCACCCGGGCTTGCTGGCTTGGTGAAGCTTGGGCCTAGTGACTACCCAGAAGGGCTGGCCTTGCTGGCTGGGCACATCAGGCCGGGGAGGTTGAGTTGGAAGCTCTTGTGGGGCCAGTCGGAGATAGGCCTAGCCCTCCCTTCCCCTCAGGCGTATGCGATAAGAGTGGGTTCGTGGAACTTCACCGTTCTGCTCTACGCTCAGCCGTCTCGCGACGGCCCGGTCGCGGTTGCGTTGATGTGGGGGGAGCCTAAAGCGGGCTCGGGGCAGGTGTTCGACGCGCTTGAGGTGAGCCTCAGGATCGCGTCAGAGGCTGGATTCGTCAAGGTGAGGTCGCAGCCCTGGGAGAGATTTAGGTCGGCCTTCGCAGCAGCAGGGTTTGAGGAGAAGGAGAGGCGACCTTGGCTTAGGAAGACTATAAGGACGAGGTAATCGCTTCTGCAGGGATTTGGAGATTATTTTACTCGCCTGCATTTGTCAGGCTTGGGAGGCTGAACTCGTTGGAAGCCAAGCAGGGTGGGAAATACGATGTAGTTGTTGTGGGAGCTGGAATAGCCGGGTTAACTGCCGCCCTGTACCTCAGCAGGCAGAACCTTAGGACTATTGTGATATCGCTTGACGTGGGCGGGCAACTAATGCTAGCCCCAGAGATCCAAAACTACCCAGGATTCAAGTCAATTGATGGATTCAGCTTGGCGAAGAGAGTAGAGGAGCAGGTTAGAGCATTTGGAGCGGAGTTGAAGTTCGATGAAGTAGTTGAGATTGGTGAGGGGGACGGGGGCTTCTGGGTCAAGACATCAACCGGAGGTGAGTACTGGAGCGAGGCGCTGATCCTGGCATTCGGAAAGCGGCCCAGAGAGCTGGGTGTTCCTGGAGAAGACCAACTCAAGGGACGGGGCATCAGCTACTGCGTCACCTGCGACGCGCCTCTATTCAGGGGCAAGAGAGTTGTGCTAGTCGGTTTCGGGCACATAGGCGTGGAGGCCGCGAGTATGTTGTCAGATCTGGCTGAGAGGGTCTACTGGGTGTTCCAAGGCGAGACTCCAGGAGGAGAGGAGAGGCTCGTCCGGTCAGTCGCCAGTAAACCCAACGTCGTTTTGATGCCAAGATCCAAGGTTCTGGAGATTCGCGGGGACTCGAGAGTTAGGGAGGTCGTGGTAGAGACTCCCGAGGGGGAGAAGACGCTGGAAGTGGATGGCGTGTTTGTCGAGATAGGCTACGAGCCTAAGACGGACGTTGTGGCAGACCTGGTAGAGCTTAATGAGAAGGGAGAAATCAGGGTGGACAGGCTCTGCAGAACATCCAGAGAGGGCGTGTTTGCAGCAGGAGACGTTACGGACATTCCGTACAAGCAAGCCGTCATATCTGCCGGAATGGGGGCGATCGCCGCGCTTTCAGCTTACGCCTACCTGATGAGAAAGAGGGGCAGGGAGACCCCAGTGATAGGCGATTGGAAGCACCTCAAAATAGGTAAAGAGGAGGAAGAAGGCCCGGGCGGGCTCTTTCTAGCCCCTCCATCCTAAGTGGGATCTCAGACGGGCTTTAGGAAGCCCCAGTGTTCAAGCGCGCGCCTCAGCTCCTTGTGCGTCTTCGAGTACTCTTCTAGAGAGATCCCTTCCAGGTAAGCCTCTATTGCCTGCCTCACCGCCCTAGCGCCGGCCTCGGGGCCATCGGGATGCCCTAAAACGCCACCACCTGCCTGAACCATTATGTTGGTGCCCAAGATCTCAAGCACGTCTGGGATTATCCCTGGGTGGAGCCCGCCAGAGCTGACCGGTAGAGCTGGCTTCAGCCCCTCCCACGTCTTCTTGAGCAGCCTTCTCTGAGGCTCGTCTGGAATAGAGTCCTTCCTCAATATGTCCGCACAGGACTTAACCTCTTCAAGGGGCGACACGAGCTTGCCAACCACGGTGCCTATGTGTATGTGATCAACGCCGACAAGCCTCGCCGACTGAGCTACGAACTTCATAGAGACGCCGTGCTTGGGATTCCGTGTGAAGGCAGCGTGGAAGGCCCTGTGGGCGTGAATTGCAAGGCCAAGATCGGACGCAAGCTCGCGTATGGACTGAACAGCAGCCCAGCCTGCCGTTAGGATGTCTATCATTATGAACTCCCCGCCGTAGTCGGCCACGAGCTTTGCCCTCTTCTCCATTTCTTTGTAGGGCGCTGTTATGTTCAGCAGAGCCGACTTCCTCTCTCCTGTTTCGCTCTCGGCCTTGTCTCTGAGCCTAAAGAGCTGTTTGACAGGAAATTTACAGGTTTAAAAGTTGAATTCTAAGTAAACGTTTCTCATTTTAAGTTTTAATCTCTCCATTTCCTCGGGTATCTTACTCTAGGCTTTCCATTATCCCTATATCCTACAAGA
>JAVCBV010000088.1:0-9304 GCA_037917695.1 Thermoproteota archaeon
GTGCTAGATACCGCGCGCATGCTATTGAGAGCCTCCTCAAGAGGAACCACGATGGAGCTGCTCTTACACAAGCAGGCCGCGCTCAAGGGTCACGTAGTCCTATGTGAAAGCGATGACGAGAGCCCTCTCGGAGTAATAAGAGTTGAGATCGCGCTTCCCCCCCACATGCTCGATAGGATGCATTTGTTTCTGGATTGGATGGCCCCTAAAACCTCACGAGGGAGGATTGTAAAGGAAGTAAAATACGGCGAGCTGGTCTCCGCCTTGAAAGGTCCAGAGACCCCCGTTACAGATCAACGACCATAAGGTCTCGGGCCACAAATGCGTTAGGAAATATCCGCTTAGCTATCTCCTCTATTTTGTCAAGATCCTCCTTCTTGTAACGAGCGCTGAAGTGAACAAGAGCCAGCCTCTTTACCCTGGCTTTGAGGGCCACATGACAGGCTTCTTCAACTGTGCTATGCCCTGTAGCAACTGCCCTGTCAGCGAGATCCCCTGTGAAGGTCGCGTCATGTATCAGGAGATCGGCCCCTGACGCCTCCTTTACTACCCTCTCAGTCGGTCGAGTATCTGAAGAGTAGACCAAGACCTTCCCTCTGCGGGGTGGACCCAATACGTCTTGAGGCTTAACTATCCTGCCGTCAGGAAGCTTGACCTCAATCCCCTTCTTTAACAGGCCTCTGAGAATGGGGGGGACGCCAAGCTGGTCTGCTCGCTCAACATCTAGCTTTCCCGGCTTGGGCTTCTCTGAGATCTTGATTCCAAAGGTGGGCGTATCTCCGTGGTTTACTGGAAAGACCTTTACGGTATACTTCTTGAACTCAAAGGTCCTCTCGTCATCATATTCTATTACGGAAAGAGGAAACTCCACTCTAAAGGATGAATGCTCTTTCAGGCACTCGAGCAGCGCGACCAACCCTCGAGGGGAGTAGATCTCAAGTGGGGACGTTCTTCGAAGGATCCCGAGGGTCTGAAGCATGGGGAAGATTCCAAGGAAGTGGTCCCCGTGGAGGTGGGTTAGGAACACTCTCTTGAGCCTGCCGAAGCCCAGCCCTGCCTCAATTATCTTGCGCTGGGTGCACTCACCAGCGTCTACGAGTAAGTACTCTCCGTCAAACATCACGGCTAGCGAAGTAAGTCCTCGATCTCTCGTTGGGACAGCGCTGCTGGTTCCTAAGAAGATCACTTTCAAGCGGGAATCACCTCAACCTCGCGACAGCGATCTCCTTGTTAGCCTTTTGTGCTCTCGGTAGTCCACCACATCCACGATCTCATAGCCGACCTCTTCCATGTACTCGTCGAGACCGAACTCCTTAGGCGTGGCTAGTGGTGAGATAACCTCCTGGCTTTAATAGATCCCTGGACTTCTCCGTGAAGTGAAGGACCAGTTTTCTCGCATCTACACGTCTTGATGAACTCGCCCTTCCGTAGGGTGGGTCAGTTACTATCGAGTCCACGACGCCATCCAGCTCGAGGTTCAGTGCGTCGCAGACCCACAGTCTGTACGATCCTCTGAAGCCACAGTGTGTTAGATTCCGCTCTGCCCCCAGAACCATTCTCTCATCGATATCGCAGCCCAGGACGAAGGCTCCAATCTCTAGAGCCTCCAGCGCAATACCGCCAGCCCCAACGAAGGGATCTAGCACCACGTCTCCCGGTCTTACGCGACCCAAGTTGACCATAGCCCTCGCTAGCTTGGGTCTCATAGACGCCGGGTGAGAGAACGGCCTTCGCGGTATCTCCCTAGACAAGAACTTAGAGCGGTCTACTGAACCCAGCAAGAGCCCTACAAACACCTTTCCACCCGAGAGTACTGCCAGAACCGTGTGTTCAGGGTTCGTAAGATCTACACGCAGGCTCGGGTTTGCTCTGAGTATCTCCGCTGCCAGGGCGGCCTCAAGCCAGGCTCTGCTGACCTCCCTAGAAGAACCGCCTATCCTCACTGCCATGACCCTGAACGTACCTGAGATCTCAGGCCAGACTGCATCCTGGTCAGCTCTCTTAGACGCTCAGGTAGGTTGGCCGCCGAGCCTGAGGTGATAGCTTAGCGACGTACCTCGAGAAAGCTGCTCTGCTGATTATTGTCTCGACCGCGAGTATCTCGTCACTCGCATCAAAGACGGCGATTTGCGGCGCTGCCAATTCGACGACGGCAGGTATGGCGCACGCCTCCAGTATCCCCCCTGAGCTCAGCATAAGGGAGATAATGGTGCTCTCCAGTAAGAACCACGAAGAGTTCAGCCTTGAGATGCAAGTTTTAGCTCCTCCCAGAGGAGCTGGACTAGGTTCTCCAATCCGTCCCCCCTCTCGGCTGAGATGGAGAGACAATGGATTCCCCGAGTTATACAGACTTCTCTGAGGGGGTTCTCACCTTTCTTGAACAGATCTTCCATATCTGCTTTATTTAACGCCACTATCACGGGAATTTCAGAGAATTCTGCAAGGATCTCCTTCAGTAGATTGACCTGATGGTCTATTGTGTAGCCACAAGTAGTGGTTGGATCTGCTACATACAGTATCACGTTGGCCAGCCTCCTTAGGGCAACTATCGCTTGCCGCTCGATAACATTGCGCTGGGAAATTGGTCGGTCGAGCAGTCCTGGGGTGTCTATCACTTGAACTCTCCCAACCCCTTTGAATATCGCGTGCCCTACTAGGATCCCCTTCGTTGTGAAGGGATACTCGGCTACCTCTGGTCTGCCCGACGAGATCTTTCGAACTAGGGTGCTCTTGCCAGTGTTCGGCGCCCCCGCAAGGACGATCGCGGGTGAGTAGGGATCGATCGATGGGAGCCTTCTGAGCTTCGCAGCCGCCTCTCTAACGCACTCTATCTCGTTTGAAACCCTCTTTAGAACAGAGGTCATGCGGGCCATAGCTCTCTTCCTAACGACCTCGAGCTGGTCGAAGTCATTAGAGCGGTTTAGGTTACGGATCTCTATCGCAGCTACGCGTCGTACAACCTTGGCGGCCCACTCGAGCGCGCCGAGGCAGTGCTTAAGTCGATCAATGCCAACGAGAACGTCGGCTAGATCCCTGTAGAAGGGGTGGATCGCCTCCAAGGGTGGAAACGATCGAACGCACGACCTCAGCGTATCCCAAAGGACGTCTCTAAATGTCATTATCCTCATTTTCTCTCTAACGCGGGCCTCTGTAAGTGGTTCAAGACCCTTTGGAACGCTCTTAGGTAGGAAAGCTCTTTTGAATGCTCTATCTATCAACCTGTCGACGGGCGGTGGAGGTGTTGCATTAGCGAAGGGATTTCCCCCTTCTTCCCTGCTTTCATATTCCGGCAAATCTTATCACCGAGTAGATCAAATTCAGGCCCAGCATTCCCCAGATCACAGCTGATATGGCATAGAGGAGCTTGTATAGCTTCGAGGCACTGAGGGATTTGTTTTGGGTCGGCCTACTAAATAGAATCGCTAGAATCCTCCCGACATCCAGCGGAAGCGCTGGGAGCGCATTTATGGCCGCGGCGCTCAGGTTGAAGATCACCAAGAAGAGAAGCGTCTTTGCTGCAGAAAACGCCGCGCATGGACTTAGATGACCTAGCCTAGGTCTGTAGTAGCCTAACGGAGATAGAAAGACTCCAAGCCAAGCGCCCGAGGAGTTGTCTGGCCTAGCCCCCAGCTTTACGGTGATAGTTCCCCTGCTTGTCTCGAGGATGGCGAGTTTGCCCGGGCGTGCTCTCCTTAGACAGCGGATCAAGTCGTCCAGCGTGTGGGTTCTGGTGGAATTAATCGCGTAGATTACGGTTCCTGGAGATATGAGACCCCAGGAAGGTCCGTTAGTCACCACATCTTCCACATAGACTCCGGAGGGTCTCGTGGGGAACCCGTAGAAGGCTGCCAGGCCAACAAGCAGTATGAGGCAGGTTGCAATTGCATTGACGCCCACTCCGCTGGAAAGAATTCTTGCAGACCTTCTAACCGGAGCGCGAAACAGAGCTTCCTCGTCTATCTCTACAAACGCGCCAGGAATTAGAAAGAGTACGAAAAACCCTATCTTCTTGATCTCGAGTCCATGGCTCACTGCAGAGTAGGCGTGTCCGAGCTCATGGATCAGGAGCGTAAAGAATAGTGCGAATAGAACTTCTCCGCTAAAGGAGAGTGTGAATCCTGGTATGGGAGGCAGTACCGTTGGAGGCCCTCTTCCCCACGACTCGATCAACTGACCTGTGGTTCTCACAAGCCACACCAGCGCCCAAGCACCTATCACCGCCGACACAAACAGGGAAACATCGCCCAAGAGCCCCATCAGCCTCTCCATATTGCGCGCTGGCTTAACGAGGAGATTCCTGACTCTCTGCGGGGCACTGATCTGTATGAATAGTGGGTAAGCTTCCAGCCAATCCAGACCTAATACACGTCCCGTTAGCATGGCCAACGTGGATACTCCCGTAAACAAGACGAGAATCTCGATGAATTCCATAACGGAACCCTTCCTTTGCGTCTTAGCCGCCTCAGGTCACGGAGAGGTCTGTTGACTTAGAATGAGTTCTACTAACACGTTTGCCATGTCAACTACGGAGTCGAGAAGCACGTACTCATCGGGAGAGTGTCTATTTCCTCCTTTTGGGCCGAATATGACTGGCGAGATGTTTGCATAGCTGTACAAGTAGCTAGCGTCACTGACGGTTCCAATCACTATGGGCTCGGCTTCTTGCTCGCCAAGAACCTTCCCGTACGCTTCCTTGAATTTAACGAGAAATTCGTCGTCGTCGGGCAGCTCGTACGGCGTGAGGAAGGGTGTCGGCCTCTTCGTTGGGGTGATTTTTATCTCTGCCCTCATCCCCTTTAGCTTCTTGAGATAGGAGAGGAACTTCCTCTTCGCCGACTGCTCGCTCTCACCTGGAGGATAGTGTCTGTCCAGCCTGAGGAGGCAGAGGTCCGGGTGAACCATCACGGTTTCCTTGGATTTGATGCTGATCGGGGCCACCGAGCCGCCCCCTGAGGATCTGTGCTTAGGGTAGTCTACCGCCCAGAGAACTAGCTTTGCTGCTTCTACTATTGCATTTATGCCTTCTTCAACGTCCGTGGCCGCTCGACCTCGCACTTCTACGTCGAATACGAGCCTCCCATATGCGCCCTTCCCTATTCTAAGCCCGGTCGGGGAACCTACGACCGCGCCTAAGGCACGGTTGGCCTTACCGCTTTTGACGAACTCGTAGCTACCTCGGCTGAATCCTTCTTCGTCGCACACAGCAACTAGCATGACCCCAGTGCTCATGTTCAAGGTTCCTCCTAACCTCTTCACTGCCTCTAAGACTGCCTCGAGCATGGCAGCTAGGGAGGACTTTGCGTCCAACGCCCCCAGTCCGTACACTCGATCTCCGTCGACCTCGCCCCACGGGCTCCTCGTCCAGCCAGCAAAGACCTCAGTGGTATCCATGTGAGTCATGAATATCATGCTCTTCTCTGCCTTCTCGCCGAAATATGCGATAACGTTTCCTCCACAGTCAGGAACGGGTTGGTGCTCAACTCTGTCAGCGACTGAAGACAGCCTGTCTATGATGTAATCCGCAATCAGTCCCTCCTCTCCGCTGAAGCTCTTTATCGAGACTAGATCTAGCAGGGTCTTCTTCACAGACTCCCGGTCCACAGAACGGCTGGGCGGCATCTCCTCCCCCTGCTCAAGGTGATACCTAACGCTCCAACTCGGCCGCCCTCCATGGCTTCCTGACAGGAATGAACTCTTCCCTGACACCCTTCTCATTTATTATGATGAGGTCAATCCCGTCGCCTGAGAGGGCATCCCTCTCTATGGCTGCCATCATGGCTCTCTTCGCCAGCTCCACCGCCTCACTCTCCTCCATGTCCTTTTTGAACTCTCTCTCTAGAATACCGGTCGCCAGCTGGGCCCCGGTACCTTCTGCTGCGAAGTCGTCCTCCAGCATACCGCCAGCCGCATCGACAGCTATGATTTGAGGCCCTTCGGGTGACAGACCACCCACGATAATCTCTGCGAGGAAAAACCTGCTAAACCTCCCGCTGTACAGGAGGATGGAGAGGAGTCTGGCTACGTTGGCTGGGGTGGCCTTCTTTCTTTCGTCTAACTCGTAAATCTTGATGTTATAGATGAGGGAGTCGTAGAGTTCTTGGAAGTCAGCTGGCAATCCGGCGAACGCCACCCCCACTCTGTCGTTTACCGGAAATACCTTCCTCGCGGACCTGCTCAGGATGAATGCCCCATAAGACACCCTTCTATCGGCAGCTAGTACGACGCCGTTCTTGAATTTCAGACCGAGCGCTGTAGCTAACACTCTAGGTCACCGCCTCCGGTGAGTTAAGTCCGCCTTGACTATTAAAACGCTGACAAATAAGATCAGAAGACGTATCGTGGAGCCCCGGGCGGGATTCGAACCCGCGACCCCCGCCTTACCAAGGCGGTGCTCCGCCGGGCTGAGCTACCGGGGCACCTAACGAGGAGCCATGTCTCCATATTTAAAGCTTGGCAGAGGGTTTCTTTAGACCTCAGCGAAGTTTACTCAACTTCCTGAGGGCAATTAGAAAGTGAGAATCACCAAATCCGTACTTGGATCGCAAGAGGTACTCTAAGTGATCGGAGAAAACACAGGGCGCTTTGCATGTGGGCGGCCTCTTGGCAGAGGCTGCAACCCTCATCCACTCCTCGTTAAGACCTCTAAACCTCGGGGAAGTGGTAATTGCGTCAAGGAAAGTTATTGTGAGGTCAGCCGCGAGTTCGAGGGCTTTTGGCTGAGACAACCCGTTCTCCCTAGCGACTTCCATTATCAATTCTCTCAATTTTCTCCTGACTGACATGCCTTGGTATTCACTCATGGGCTGATCGCCGCTGGGTGAGGCTGTGCAATAGAATATGAACCTGAATCCTCCTAACCAATAATCGGCCCCACGGAATGGGAATCTGGAGTTGAGCAAGTTAAGGATCTGCTGAGCGAAATAGGAGTGTGTGGTGCGGCCGCCGGGATTTGAACCCGGGTCTGGGGCTTACCTCGCCGGTTTGACGCTTGGAGGGCCCCCATCCTAGTCCAGGCTAGACCACGGCCGCTCGAGAAGGAATAACCTCTCCCCTCTTTTTATTCTTACCCGGGCTTGTACTCAGACCCGCCCTGGATGAAGCCGTAACCTACTAGCCTCCACCTGCCTCCTATCCTCATCGAAATGGCGAGCCTTTGCTCCTCCTCGGCGCATACAGGTATCCTCAAAACGACAGTTAGGTTGTCTTCTGGATCGATTGCCTTGACTATAGCAGGAACAGTCGCTGTTCCAACGTTTAGCGTTATCAGCTCCCTAGGCTTCGGCTTCCTAGTCTCAATCTCCTCTCTAAGACCCACGATTCGCTCCATGAAGGTCGCCTTTATGTCCAGCTCCTGCCATATCGGCGGCAGTTCTCCTGGCAGCCCAACTACGTTTCCGACCATGTTGTCTGCCTTTGTGAGGGCTGGATCCAGCTTGGTGCCCACCCCGATGAGCCCTCCGGGAACCGCATAATGCAGCTCGGTGTTCTCGCTGCGAAGGCTCACTATCTCGGTGGTTATTGGAAGGAACTTTCCTGCTGCGTAAACTCCCGGCCTAAGCTCTATCTCATCTCCGACAGAGAACTTCCCTTGTACTATCGTTCCGCCTAGAACGCCCCCCACTAGCTTGTCTGGTCGGGTGCCAGGCCTGTTCACGTCAAAGGACCTAGCGACGTACATTCTTGGCGGCTTCGTCAAGTCTCTCTCTGGCGGATTGAATCTCCGAACCATCTCCCGGATTAGGTAGTCCATATTGACTCCATTTATCGCAGAGACGGGGATTACGGGTGGTACTTCGTCTAAGTTGGCCTTCAGGAACTCAACTATCTTCTCGTAGTTCTCGATCGCCTTTTCGTCATCTACCAGCTCAATCTTTGTCTGAACCGCTATAATCTGCTTGACGCCCATTATCTTGAGCGCCGCCAAGTGCTCTCTCGTTTGAGGCTGGGGGACATCCTCGTTTGCTGCTATTACCAAGAGCGCCGCATCCATCAGAGTGGATCCTGCCAGCATGGTCGCCATGAGAGTGTCGTGCCCCGGGCAGTCGACGAATGAGATCTTCCTCAGGAGCACAGTCTTCTCCCCTGGGTGGATTGGACACTCGCGAGACGTGGTGTAGCATGAGGCGTCGTCGCTCCCACAAGATGGGCACTTTCGGAGTTCTGCGTTTGCATACCCCAGCTTTATGGTGATCCCCCTCTTCAGCTCCTCACTGTGCCGCTCAGGCCAGATCCCGGTTAGCGCCTGGACTAGTGTTGACTTCCCGTGATCCACATGTCCAGCTGTTCCTACATTCATCTCGGGCTGGAGCGGCTCTCCGTCCGGTCCCCTCTCAGCCAACCCCAACCCCCTCTTTACTCAGCTGCAGCCTCCTCAGCCTTTGGGAGGAACTCTTCTAGCGGAGTCTCTCCCTTCTGAACCACTTTCAGGTTGACCTGCTTAATCGCCTCAGAGATCACGTTACCCCTGACGGTCTTTGCTCGCCTCCCTCCTTCGTGCGTGGGGTGGAATCCCGGGGGTCCGGAGAGCAGAGCCCTCCTCTTCCCGGGTCCCTGCATCCCGGGGTGCATCGGGAAACCGTCTTTGTCTGTTCCGCCGGTTATTCGGAATCTGTAGCCAGGAAATCCGATCACATCGCCCGCTATTTCCTCGCCTATCCGCTTCCCTATCAGAGGGACTAGCCTGTCCTCTGGCACTTGGAAGTGATACGTCCTCCCGGTCTCAGGGTCGGCTATGTCGAATACTATGACGTTCTCTTCTTTCTTCTTCCTGTACAACAGCTCCACCTCCTACAACGCGCCTGCTTGAGGCCTGGCAAAATAAAGCTGACGCTTACTTCCCTCTGCGTAGAGCGAGAATCCTTCTAAACAGCTCCTTCTCTTCCTCTGAGAGCATTGTGAAGAACATAGCTCTCTTCTTGGGGTCGTACACGTCGAACACTTCGGTGTACAGCACTCTGCCCGGCTTTATCCCTCTGCCGACGACGCCTCCCTTAATTGATATTGCTACCTTGTCTCCGGCCTTGGCCTCCGGCTTCCTGACACCTCTGTCTTGGATGTCGAGTATTACGCCAACTCTACGCCCTGTCTCATTAATCAGAGGATATCCTGGTCTAATCTTCCCCCTAATCACCTCGACGCCGACTATGGCTGGGTCGCTTCTCCTGAAAATGAACTCGGGAAGTACTTTGATCTCAGCGGGGTAGACCACCGTGGATAGGAGTTCTTCTATCTCCTTACGTTTGAGTTCCTCTAGATACTCCTCAAATCTCTCGATCAGCTGGTATATGATCACGTCGTGATATAT